>VFLF01000317.1 GCA_009885185.1 Nitrosomonadales bacterium
CATGATCATGTCCAGCCGCGGACAGTTTTCAACAATGTCGATCACGTCGCGATACCAGTAGTGCGTGTCGGCGCCATTGATGCGCACACTCATGCCCTTGCGGCCCCAATCAACTTCGATCAAACCCCGAATCACATTGGCACGCGCCTTCTCCTTGTCGCCAACGGCCACTGCGTCTTCAAGATCAAGAAAAATCACATCCGCCGCCGAGCGCGCGGCCTTTTCAAACAGCGTGGGTGTCGAGCCGGGTACGGCGAGTTCGCTGCGATGCAGGCGGGCGGTAGCGTTTTCAGGTTGCGTAAAACTCATATGGGCGCGAGGAGAAAGTAGTGAGGAGTCAAGAGTGTACACCGCGCGGGAGGAGTTACTCCCAACGCTCAACGCCACGCGCCAAACTATTTCTGACTCATTCCCTCAAGCACCTCGATCAAAACAGCCAAATCGCTCGTGCCGTCGCCCCGTCCAATGGCCGCGTTGATATGCTGCATCGTCACCGACGCCGCCGGTGCCGCCGCGCCGTGCTCATGCACCAGCCCCAGCGCGATATGCATATCCTTGTGATACAGCCGCGTGTCGATGCCGTTGGCGAAATTTCGCTCCACCATGCGTTTACCGAATACATCCAGCACGCGGCTGGAAGCGATGCCGCCCATCAGCACCTCACGTACGACGGCCGGATCAACCCCGCAGCGCTTCGCCAGCGACAGCGCTTCCGCCGCGCCCTGTGCGGTGACCAGCAGGAGCAACTGGTTGCACGCCTTGGTGATCTGCCCCGCGCCGTTGCCACCCACCCGAATAATCGTCTTGCCCATGCAGGCAAACAGCGGCTTCACGCGCTCGAACACGTCTGGTTTGCCGCCCGCCATGATGGCGAGCGTGGCTTGCTCCGCGCCGGCCGGTCCGCCCGACACCGGCGCATCCAGCATCTCCACGCCATTTTTTGCGAGTTCGCCTGCCACGTGGCGCGCCACCGTCGGCGAAATGGTTTCCATGTCAACCAGTACGCTGCCCGCTTTCGCGCTTTGCACAATGCCATCGGCGCCAAGCACGATCTGCTCGACATCCTGCGAGTTGGTCACCATGGTGAATAGGACTTCGCAAGCTGCCGCCAGCGCGGCGGGCGTGTCATAACGCGTGGCGCCCGCCGCCACCAGTGGCGCCGCCGACTCCGCGCGCCGCGCGTAAACACCCATGCTATGGCCGTGCTTCATCAGATGGAGCGCCATCGGGCGGCCCATGGCACCCAGTCCTATGAATCCCAGTTTCATTCTATTCCCCGGTTACACGCATGACTATTACCACCATCAACTCAAGGATTGACCCAGTTGGGCGGTCGCTGGCCGGTGAGTGCGGCCACCAGATTTTTCGCGGCCAGCATCGCCATTGCGCGACGCGTGGCCTCGGTGGAACTGCCGATATGCGGCACGAGCACCACGTTCTTCAATTCGAGAAAAGCGGGATTCAGTTTGGGTTCGTTCTCGAACACGTCCAGCCCCGCTGCACGGATCGTGCCATTTTTCAAGGCATCGATCAGGGCCGCGTCATCCACCACACCACCGCGCGTGGAGTTGATGAGTATCGCCGACGGTTTCATCTTAGCGAGTTGCGCCGCGCCCATCAGATGATGTGTTGCCGGCGAATACGGCATTTGCAACACGACAAAATCCGACTGAGCCAGCAGTTCATCCATGCTCACATGCGACGCATTGACGCGTCGCTCGATCTCTGGCGCCACGCGATTGCGGTTGTGATAAATCACCTTCATATCAAAACCGGCGGCACGTTTGGCTATCGCCTGACCGATGCGCCCCATGCCGATGATGCCTAGCGTCGCATGATGCACATCCACGCCCAGCCACTGCTTTAACTTCCAGCCGGTCCACTCGCCTTTGCGGATGTACGATTCGACTTCGGTGATCCGCCGCGCGGTGGCGAGCATCAATGCAAACGCCAGATCAGCGGTGCTGTCGTCCAGCACGCCGGGCGTGTTGGTCACCTTGATGCCGCGCGCGGTGCAGGCGGGCACGTCGATATTGTTGTAGCCCACCGCGATATTCGCCACCGCTTTCAATTGCGGCGCGCGCCCGATCAACGCCGCATCCACGCGGTCGGTCAGCGCGCACATCAGGCCGTCGCGATCCGCAAGTTTTGCCGCCAGCGCCTCGGGCGTGTACGGCACATCGGCCTGATTGCTGTCCACGTCGCAGTGCTGCTTCAGATAATCGATCACGTCGTCGAAAATTTCGCGCGTAATCACGATCCTTGGTTTCATACCGCCTGCTCCTTGTCGTTATCCTGCCAGATATTACGGCAATGGGTCTCGCGCATAAAGAAGGTGGCGGCAAGACCGATCAGCGCAAACGCCAGCAGCACCATCAGCGCCTGATTAAACGCGGCCTGCGTGTAGGGGCCGCCGCCCGATGCGCGATCCAGCACCCAGCCCACCAGCGGCTGCAGGATACCGGCGGCGAGAAATCCGCCGCTGTTGGCGACACTGGTAGCCATGCCGGCGTAGCGCGGACGATTCACTTCCTTCGCGTACACCCACGCCAGCACAAAGCCCGGCGCGCAAACGCCCATCAGCGCAAACATCACCCATGTCCATGCGTAGGGCACACCGGCGAGCCACACGCTCCACATGCCGCAATACGCCGCCGCCACGGCTATCGCGATAGAACGCCGGCGCCGCAACCGGTCCGAGGTCATAGAAAGACCCACCGACGAAAATCCCAGCGCGATCAGTATCACCGCCACGTGATGGCTCGCTTCCACCGGCGGTATGCCGTAACCATGGATCAGCATCGGCACGCCCCACAGGCCGATGAAACTCATGTAGCTGCCGGAAAGGCCGAAACTCATCCAGAACCCGGTCCACGTGGCGCGATTGCACACCACCTCGCCCAAGCCGTGATACCAGCGCACGCCCGGCATGGGTGTTGTCGCGGGCGCGGCGCCATGCACCTCGTTGACCGGACGGTCGCGCAGATAGCGCCACGTCAGTGCCGCGACCACGAACGACGCGATGCCGATGCCGATAAACACATTGCGCCATGAGGTTTGCGTCACCACCCACGCCAGCGGCGCGGTTGCGGCCAGCGCGCCCGTCAAACCCACGGTGTTGGTCATCGACGCGGTGGTGGCGAATTTACGTTCATCGAACCACGCCGCGTTGAGCTTCAATGCCGCGACAAACGCCACCGATACACCCAGGCCAGCGAGCGTGCGCCCCACCGCAGCACCCACCACGGTATCCGCGATGCCAAACAGCACCGCGCCGATGCCCGCGATCACGCCGCCGGCGGTAAGCACCTTGCGCGGCCCCAGCGTATCGACCAGCACGCCAGTAGGCAACTGCATCACGGCATACACATAAAAATAGGTGGCTGACAACGCGCCCAGCGCGGCGCCGCTGACGGCGAACGCGGTTTGCAGCTCATTGGCGATGGTGCCGGGCGCGACGCGATGAAAAAACGCGATCCAGAACGCCGCCGCGCCGAGCGCGACCACCAGCCAGCGCGGAGTCATTTTTTAGAAAACGTGGGGGCGGTTACTTATACAGCGTCTGCGGCAACCACATCCCAATGGCCGGAAACACATACAGCAGCACCACGGCGATCATCTGAATCACCATGAACGGCATCATCCCCAGAAAGATCTGATTCAGCGTGACATGCGGCGGCGACACGCCTTTCAGATAAAACGCTGCCATCGCCACCGGCGGCGAGAGGAACGCGGTTTGCAGATTGAGCGCCACCAGCAAGCCGAAGAACAAGGGGTCGATACCGAAGTGCGGCAACAGCGGAATGAAAATCGGCATGAAAATTACAATGATCTCGGTCCACTCCAACGGCCAGCCCAGCAGAAAAATAATCGCCTGCGACAACATCATGAACTGCAGCGGCGTGAGGTTCATCGACAGCACCCACTTCTCGATCAGATCCTGCCCGCCCAGCAGCGCAAACGCCGCCGAAAAGATCGATGAACCGACGAACAGCCAGCACACCATGGCGCTGGTCTTGGCGGTGAGAAACGAGGATTCTTTCAGTATCGGCCCCACGTCTTTCGCGCAAGCGCCTGCGGCGGGCGCAAATCTGGGCGTGACGCCCATGTCCGTCCAGCGCGCATGAAAGCGATAGGCAATGGCCAGCAAAAATCCGCCCAGCGATCCGATGGCCGCGGCCTCGGTCGGCGTTGCCCAACCGAAGATGATGGTGCCCAGCACAGCAAGGATCAACACCGCGAGCGGGAAAAATGATCCAAGCAACATCTTGAACACTTCCAGCCGGGTAAAGTTGAAATAGGCATAGAACAACAGCGTCACCGCAGCGAAGCCACCGATCATTCCCCATAGCCAATTGGGAACCGGCAGCCGCTCGACGGGTATGGCCGGCGCCTTTGCCGCCGGCGCAGGTGCTGACTTGGCCGCAGGAGGCGTCACGGCCTTTGCCGCGCTCTGGCTTTCCGCTTGCGCGCCGAGTTCCTTGGGCGGCGCTTGCACGCCCAACTCCTTGGGCGGCGCTTGCACGCCCAACTCCTTCGGCGGCTCCTGCACGCCATCGACCGGAGGCTCCGCCAATCCGCCCACGTCTCTGGAGGCATCGCCGCTGCTATTGGCGCCGCCCATTTCAACCAGCCCTTCGGTGGACTGCACCGCTTCAGGCAGTGTCGCATAATGCCACGTCACGCCCAGCAGCCCCGCGACGACCAAGGCCGGCAGCAAGGCCACCAGCAGATTTCTCAATACCGCGGCAGACGGCGCCTGCGCAATCTTTCCAGCCACTGCGCTTAATAAGCCGCCAACGGCATTAACGTGCCCGGCGCCGGTAATGGCTGTCGCGAACGCGGGCAACGGCACATAACGATCCTTTTCGGGAAGCGGTGGCGCCAGTGACGGTTTTATTTTTGCCAGAACGATGATGTAACCGATGTAAAGCACCGCCAGCATGATGCCGGGAAAAAACGCGCCGGCGTAAAGTTGCACCACAGACACACCCGCGGTCGCGCCGTAAACAATCAGCATCACCGAGGGCGGAATCAGAATACCGAGGCAGCCACCGGCCGTCACCGCGCCCGCCGCCAACTGTGTGCTGTAACCCGCGCGCAGCATGGCGGGAAACGCCAGCAGTCCCATCAGCGTCACTACCGCACCGACAATGCCAGTGGCCGTGGCGAATATTGCGCAGGTGATCACGGTTGCCACCGCCAGCGATCCCGGCACGCGCGCGGCGGCCAGATGCAGGCTCTTGAACAGCTTTTCGATCAGGTTCGCGCGCTCGACCAGATAACCCATGAACACGAACAGCGGGATCGAAATCAGCACATCGTTGGCCATCACGCCGTAGGTGCGCTGCACCATCAAGTCGAGCGTCTTGGTGGTGTCGTAGTTGTAGGCGATCCACGCGAACATCATGCCCATGCCCATCAGCGTAAACGCGGTAGGGAACCCCAGCATGATCGCCACCACCACCAGCGACAGCATCAGCAACCCCAAGTGACCACTGGTCATATTTGCCGGTGACGGCAGCAGCACGATGGTTGCCACCACGATCAAGGCCATGATGACCAGACCGAACCAGACGCCTTTTTTCATTTGCCGGCCCCCTTGGCGCCATGCGGAACCACGTATTTGTCGAGCGCGGCGATATCCTCGTCCTTGACGTGGACCATTTCCTTGAGTTTCTCGACATCGACTTCTTCCACGTCCTGCTCGCGCGAGGGCCATTCGCCCAGCTTGAGGCAAAGCACGCAGCGGACGATTTCCACCAGCCCCTGCAACAGAATCAACGCGCCGGCGATGGGAATCACGGTTTTGAAATGGTACAGCGGCGGGCCGTCCGCAGTAATTGAGGAATGCTCCTTGATCGCCCACGAGTCCGCTGCGAAATAGTAGCCGGCCCACGCCAGCGCGATGACACCGGGAATAAAAAACAGGACGTAGAGCGCGAGATCCAGTCCCGCCTGCACGCGCGGGGTAAAAAATCCGTACAACACATCGCCGCGCACATGGCCGTTTTTCGACAAGGTGTAGGCGCCGGCCATCATGAACAGCGTGCCGTACATCATGATCATGGCGTCGAACACGAACGCGTGCGGGTTATCGAAAAAGCGCCGCGAAATGACTTCCCACGACACCAGCAGCGTCAACGCGACGATCAACCACGAGAACGCCTGCCCGATCCAGGTGCTGATCCGGTCCATCAATAGCAACAATTTCTGCACAACATCATCCTCAAAAAAAAAACCATCCGGGCTACACCCGGATGGCTTGTATCACTGACAGCTGAACTTAACCTTTCTTGGCGGGCGCGGGTTTGCCGGCAAAGAAGTGGTTATAGGCCATGCGCGAGCCGACCATCGTATCCTGCTGCCAGCGCACCGCGCGTTGCGCAAAGTCGCGTTGCGAATCATAGATGCGCTTGAACAACGGATTCTCGGCGGATTTTTTCGCCGCAATTTCATCCCACACCTTGAGCTGCGCCTGCAACACCGAATCCGGCGTCTTGTAGAACTTGACGTTGTTCTTAGTTTGTAGCTCGATGTAGTCCTGCGAATAACGGTGCACCGCTTTCCACGACATGTCGGCCGAGGCCGCTTCCACCGCATATTGCAGTATTGATTTCAATTCAGTCGGCAGTGAATCGTAGCGTTTCTTATTGAACAGAATCTCGTACTGCTCGCCCGATTGGTGATAGCTCTGCAGCATGCATACCTTGGACACATCGGGGAAGCCGAGAATGCGATCCGAGGTGGCGTTGTTGAATTCGGCCGCATCCAGCAGGCCGCGATCCATCGCTGGCACGATTTCGCCGCCGGGCAACGCGTTCACCGCCGCGCCCATGCCGTTGAAAATATCCACCGACAGACCCACCGTGCGGAATTTGAGTCCCTTGAAATCCGCCGGGCCTTGCACCGGCTTTTTGAACCAGCCCAGCGGCTGCGTCGGCATCGGGCCGTACAGAAACGACACCACGTCCAGGTTCAGTCCCTTGTAGACTTCTTCGAGCAATGCCTTGCCGCCGCCGTAGTAGTGCCACGCCAGCACCAGGTTGGCATCCATGCCGAACGCCGGGCCGGAACCCCACAGCGCCATCGCATTGTTTTTGCCGTACCAGTAAGCCGTCACGCCATGGCCGCCGTCGAGCGTGCCTTTGGACACGGCGTCGATCAGGTCGAATGCCTTGACCACCGCGCCGGCGGGCAGCACTTCGATCCGCAGTTTGCCGCTGGACATGTCGTTGACTTTTTTCGCGTAGTCGAGCGCGTATTCATGAAAAATATCTTTCGCCGGCCACGTGCTTTGCCAGCGCATCGTGATCGCGCCGCTACCGACGGCGGGAGCGGCAGGCGCTTGTGCCTTGGCCATCATCGGCACGGCAGCCATCGCTGCGCCGGTGGCGCCAACGGCGGCGGCCGCCTTGGTCAAAAACTTGCGACGTGAGGACGCTGGTTTATCCAGCGCCACGGTTTTTTTCAGTTGCTTTTGCATGACTCCTCCGGAAGATTAATAGAACAAGAACATGACAAGTTAACACGGCGAAACAAAACCATGCAGCGCAAAGTGTTGCGTAAGCATATCGTAAGTATCTGTTTTTATGGGTGGAATGCTATACCGACCACCCAGCGAAATCAAGAATAGTCAAGAAAGCGGAGGCGTCTAATCGAAAACAGCAACGTTTCTACGCGTGGCCGGCGTCCCGCACCAGAATCACATGCACGCGGTACGGCCCATGCGCGCCGAATGTCAACGTTTGTTCAATATCCGCCGTGCGCGACGGGCCGGAAATGAAATTCACCGCGCGCGGCGGGTAATCCGGCGTTTCACGCAGGCGCTGCCAGGCTTCTTCCATGGCGGGCACGATCTGTGACACCCGCACCACCGCGATATGCGTTTCGGGCAGCAGACTGGTGACCGGCGGCGTGTGCGCGCCGGAGAGCGTCATCAGCGTGCCGGTCTCGGCGATGGCGCAGAATACTTCGGTGATGCCCACCAGATCGGATGCACGAGCCGGACGCGCCTCGACCGACAAGCCGTGCGCGGCCCAGTCCAGATCGCCCAGCGCACGCCAGCACACCGCGTTCATCGGCAAGGCGTGCGACGACAGGTAATCCGCCGCGGCAGCAGGCACATGCGCCAGTTCCGCGACATCAACCACCGACGACGACAAAGCCAGTGCCTTCGCACGAAACAGCGCAAGCAGATCGCCGGTCACGGCGGGGCGCGCACTCAACGCCTTGGCTTCAAGCCGTGCGCGCACGTGGCCAGCCGCGCCATCGCCCTCCGCGCGATGCAGCGATGCACGAATGCGCCCCAGCACGCCATCACGCGCACTCACGCCGCTCTTACCCGTTCACTCGTTAACTCGTTCACCCGTTCACGCCTTTGCAGTTGTCACCCCAGCGTCGGCATATTGAACCCGGTCGGCACCGCATTCGCATCCGGCCACCGCGTCGAAATCACCTTGCCGCGCGTATAGAACCGCACGCCTTCCATACCATGCACGTGGGTGTCGCCGAACAACGACTGCCGCCAGCCGCCGAAGGAGAAAAACGCCACCGGCACCGGGATCGGCACGTTGATGCCGACCATGCCGACTTCGATTTCGCGCTCGAACTTACGCGCGGCGCCGCCGGAGCGCGTGAACACCGCCGTGCCATTCGCGTAAGGATTGACGTTGATGAGCGCAATCGCTTCATCGAGCGTTTTAACCCGCACCACCGACAGCACCGGGCCGAAAATCTCGTCCTTGTAAATACTCATCTGCGGCTTGACGTGATCGAACAGCGATGCGCCGAGGAAGAAACCTTCCTTCGACGTAAACGTACGCCCGTCGAGCGCCAGCGTTGCGCCTTCGGCCACGCCTTTATCCACATAGCCGGCCACTTTGTCGCGATGCGCCTGCGTCACCAGCGGCCCCATGTCCGGCTCTTTGCCATCGACCAGGCCCGCGCCCGGCCCGATGCGCAGACTCGCGGCTTTTTTCTTGATGGTCGCCACCAGCGCATCACCGATATCGCCCACCGCCACCACCGCCGAAATCGCCATGCAGCGCTCGCCCGCCGAGCCGTAGCCAGCGCCGATCAGTGAATCGGCGACGAAATCCAGATCGGCCGCGCTGTTCATGTCTGGCAGCACCACCGCGTGGTTCTTCGCGCCGCCGAGTGCCTGCACGCGCTTGCCGGACTTCGCGCAGGTTTCGTAGATATATTTCGCAATCGGCGTGGAGCCGACAAACGAAATCGCCTTGATCTCCGGGTGATTCAAAATCGCATCCACCGCCTGCTTGTCGCCATGCACGATGTTGAACACGCCGTCGGGCAAGCCTGACTCTTTGAACAACTCGGCCAGCCGCATCGCGGTCGAAGGCACTTTCTCCGAGGGTTTCAGCACAAAGGTGTTGCCGCAGGCTATCGCCACCGGATACATCCACAGCGGCACCATCGCCGGAAAATTAAACGGCGTGATCCCCGCGCACACGCCCAACGGCTGGCGCAGCGAATGACAATCCACGCCACTGCCGACTTCCTCGCTGTGCTCGCCCTTGAGTAAGTGCGGAATGCCCATCGCAAACTCGACCACCTCCAGCCCGCGCTGCACCGAACCACCAGCATCGGAGAGCGTCTTGCCGTGCTCGGCAGTGATCAACGCCGCAAGCTCGCCACGATGCGCGTCGATCAGCTCGCGATACTTCATCAAAATGCGCGCGCGCCGCAGCGGCGGCGTGTCGCGCCACGCGGGAAACGCCGCCTGCGCGGCCTTCACCGCCGTATCCACATCCGCTTCATTGCACAGCGGCACTTTGCCGGTCAGCACGCCGGTAGCCGGGTTGGTGATGTCGCCCATGCGGGTTGTGGTGGCTGCAGCAGGCTTGTTATTGATCCACAGGGGAATGTTTTTAACTACTTTATTTTCAACAGGTTTATTCATTACCGACTCCGTGTTCTTGCTTGATAAAGTTCTCTGAAAGTTTTTCCCTGCGGCGCGGGCATGTCGCGCCCTTGCGTCCAGCCGCCACCGAAGGGTAGTTTATGTATCAGTTTATCGCTGCTGCCCATCACCGCCAGCACGCGCGCGGCAATTTTGGTGAGCATCGCATAAATCGCCGGGCGTTGCGCGGCCCAGCGCCACGCGGCGAGGCCCCACCTTTCCATCGGCGGTTTCAAGCCCTGATCGAATTGTTTTTCACGCAGCTTGCGCATCAAATCCGGCAGCGGAATTTTCACCGGGCACACCACGCCGCATTGATTGCACAGCGTGGAGGCATTCGGCAAATCCAGCGCGTTTTCCAGCCCGACGTAGGTGGGCGTGAGTATCGACCCCATCGGCCCCGGATACACCCAGCCGTAAGCGTGCCCGCCGACGCTTTGATACACCGGGCAGTGATTCATGCACGCGCCGCAGCGGATGCAGCGCAGCATGTCCTGCATCTCCGTGCCCAGCAGCTTAGTGCGGCCGCCGTCGAGCAGGATGATATGAAAATGTTCCGGGCCGTCGGTATCGCCTTCACGCTTGGGGCCGGTGGTGAACGAAATGTAATTGGTAATCGTCTGCCCCGTGCCATGGCGCGGCAGCAAGCGTATCAAGGTCGTGAGGTCCTCCAGCGTCGGCACCACTTTTTCAATGCCGGTAATCGCCACATGCACGCGCGGCAGCGTCGTCACCATGCGCCCGTTGCCTTCGTTGGTGACAATCAGCGTCGAGCCGGTCTCCGCAATAATAAAATTCGCGCCGGATATGCCCATGTCCGCGCTGACAAAATGCGGGCGCAGTTGCTCGCGCGCCTCTTTGCACAATTCAGGGATGCCGGTTTTGCGCGGCAGATGATGCTTTTCCGCAAACAAATCCGAGACTTGGTCCTTCGATTTATGCACCACCGGCGCGACGATGTGCGAGGGCGGCTCCTTCGCCAGTTGCAAAATGTATTCGCCGAGGTCCGTTTCCACCACCTGCACGCCGGCGGCTTCCAGCGCATCGTTCAACGCGCATTCCTCGCTCACCATCGACTTCGATTTCACCGCCTTCTTCACATCGTATTTCGCCGCCAACTCACACACGATGCGGTTCACATCGGCGGTCGTTTCCGCCCAATGCACCACAGCGCCGCGCGCCGCGGCGTTACGCTCGAACGCCTCCAGATACAAATCCAGATGATCCAGCGTGCGTGCGCGTATCGCCGCCGCTGCATCGCGTATCGCCGAAAAGTTATCCAGCTCCGCCACGCGATCGGCGCGGCCCTTGACGAAATTGCCTTGCAGCTTTTTCAGCGCGCCTTGCAGATTGGTGTCGGCGAGCTTTTCGCGCGAGCGGGCTTTGAATTGGTGGGAGGTGAGTTGCATGGATTGAATGAGCGCGACAAATACTACACCAGAATTATTGCCACGCAGAATTCGTTCTCAACGCGACAGGCTCAACCCGCACCAAATCGATGCGCGGAGCGGTTTGCAAATTCCAGAAAATCGATATTGACGCCCCTCCTCTGAATCAGGGATGGAAATCTGCATAACGAAAACTCTGCTCCGACAAATCAATGACTTGCCGGTGTTCCGGTTAATAGCGCACGCTATGATACAAACCAGTCGGTCGCTTTCTCGCCGGCCCGTGGGAAAGTCCCTGCCGTTGCATGCCTATTGCACATAGGCATAGTACATAGAGGGCGCCTGCGGCCAGGTTTTTTCGATACAATACGTCGTCATGAAATTCCCGGCTCAACATGCTTAACTGGTTCGGTCACCGCAAGTCGGACGGCAAACCAACATACCGCGGTGCGCGTGATGTTATTGCGAGACTAGTTGATCCCGATGCGGTTAAAAATATCGTTGCCGTTGCCACGGCGCTGGATGCGCTGACGAACAATACCGATCTGTCGATAGCGGATCGTTTTGACGAAATCCAGATGCTGGATGCCGCGGCGCAACCCCGCTTGTTCGGCATGACCAAAGAGTACCTTGCAACGCCGCGCCATAAAAAGGTGCGTGAGAGCCAATTGTGGGGGGGCGCCTACAACTATCTGCAGGAGTTGTACAACGCCTATCTTTTTTGTTTACAGCGCTATGAAGCCGATCCGCAGGGTTCCACGCGCTTCAGACTGAAATTACCGATCACGGTTGCTCGTGCGCTGCGCGCGTTGCGCTTGCAGTTGAAATGGACGTTGCTGCGCTATATCACACCGGAGCCGCGCCTCTGGACGGAAATGGCCGGCTTGTATGCATTTGCGGTGTCGAATGGAATCGCCGAGGAGGAAGTGCTGCTTTATCCCGGCCGGCACATTACCGTCAGGGAAGAGTTCGTCAAAGGATTGATGATCGCGGCATGCTCAAACGACAGCCTGCGGCCGGCGGAACTGGATGTTGCCACACGGTTGGTCGATCATTACTCGGCGCATTTTGTCATTGCAGACCACCCCTTCGAAGGCTGCACGCATTGGTTTGATATACACGATCCGCGCTCGCCGGTACGCACCGCAAAAGTGCCGCCTGAAAATACTGTTGCTCGGTACATAGGCGCCGGCGCCGCGCTGGTTGAACTTGAGACGGTGCGGGCGCAAATCGCCTACACCGGCGTCGTGCCGAAGGAGTTGCTTTTTTACGAAAAGCAGGACGATCAACTCCTGTTGGCGGCACTCAATCATCTGGCGCTGGACTGGGCCGGAAAAACCCAGGCACGCAAGGACGAGCGCCGAAAAATCACCTCCCGCGTCACTGTCGTGCCGGGGTTGCCGGAGATTTTCCGCGCGCTGGATTTCGCGGTGAATGATTCTTTGGATTTTACCGATCAGCTCACAGCGGAGAGTTGGGTCGTGGAAGATACCAGCGCAGGCGGCTATGGCGCAGTGATCCCCGCGATTGCCGGCGATTGGGTGGAGGTCGGCAGTCTCCTCGGCATTGAAGGCAGCTCGATCCGTGACTGGCGTATCGGCGTGATTCGCCGCGTCAATCGTCTTCAGGGTGATCGGCAGCGTGTTGGTGTGCAACTGCTGGGCAGTGGCGCGGCGTTGGTGACGCTCAGGCAAAAGGACGCGCGCGTGGAGGCTACCTCCGACACCCCCTACCCTGTCGAGACCGCGGTCTTGATTTCGCGAAATCCAGAGTCACAGAATGAGGTGGAGGTCATGGTGCGTAGCGGGGTGTTCACCAGCATGAATGACAGCGAGATGATACTGGGCGACAAACAATTTCGCCTCAAACCAGTCAGGATTGAGGAACGTAGCGCAAGCACAGAACGCGTTACACTAAAAGTGTTGGCGTCCTCGTCAGTGCGGCCCCCGTCCAAGGCATAGCGCTACTTCTGCCGTTCTCCGGCGGCGGGAGCGCCCGTCGCGGCCTTTTCCAGTCTCTTGATGCGTTCGTTGGCGTCATTCAGCGCGCGTTCGCGTGCCGCCAGATCTTCCTCGAGCATGCGCACCCTGTTTTCGATCGACAATGCCTTGCCGTCCGGCACGCCGCTCGATAGCTTGACGACAGGCTTGCCCTTCTCACCGGTTTTCGCCGGTGCCGCAGCCTTGTCCGCAAGGGGTGGCGTCCGGGGTTTGGCTGCACTTTCTTCCGCTGCGGGCGTTGGGCGGTTCGAGGCCCAAGCGGAGGTTTGGGTACGCAGGGCTTGCGCGGACTCTGTCTGGGATAACGCCGCAATCTGATCGGCAACCGGAATGCGCAGGCGATGACCCGCCTTGAGCAGATTCATGTTGTTGTTGATGAACGCCGTGGGATTGTTGCGGAAAATTCCCAGCATGGTTTGTTCGACGGTAGCATTCGTCGGGCGCACCCTGGCAGCGATGCGCGACAATGTTTCGCCGCTCCGCACGGGGCCATACTCGCTGTAGGCTGCGGAGATGGGCGCCGGCGCCGGCGTCTTGGTTTCCGCCACGGCAGCCGGTGGGCGTGGATCGGCTTCAGCGGACCTTGGGGGCATGATCTCGGGCGGATCAAGGAGCACGACGAACTCACGCGTGATCGAACCGGATATCGATGTCAATTCAATCACCAGATTTACAAAGGGTTCGTATATGGGTTTTGCCGACGTCACCCGGATGAAAGGCACGCCATTAACGCGTTGTTCGATCGAAAGGCGAATGCCGCTGTTGCCCGCAGCGCCTATGGGCAGGCTGGACCTCTCGTATGCATGTGCCGATCCCAGTTTCGCGTTGAGCGTGCCGCGCTCCTCTTTGGCAATCGAAATAAGTTCGATTTCGACGTGCAGTTGCTGTCCAAGCGAGGACAGCACGTTGAACCTGCCCATACCCACCGCACTGGCCGTGGAGGCGAAGACGGCGAGCAGCGCAAAGGCAAAATAAGGAAAATGTCTTTTTGTCACTTTTGTCACCAGACTACGCATATATCCCTTTGTGAACTTTGCAGTTTGTAGCGAATACCCGACGCAGAGCACAGCCCATAAAACACCATCCGCCTTAACGAAACCGTAACATATTCTACAACGGTAACCTAAGGCGCGGCGCTTATCCTGCGTGCGTCACTTCCACAAACCCTATCCGCCGGCGTGGATGCGCGGTTTTTCAGGCGCCGAATGAGACCGGCGTCAGCAGCGGCTTGCCGGCAAAATGCGCGTTCAGATTGGCGAGTATCAATTCGGTCGCGGCAGTCTGTGACTCCGGCGCGCCCGCCGCGCAATGCGGCGTGATCACCACGTTGTCGAGTTTCAGCAGTTCAGGCAGCAAAGGCGGCAGGCCAGGCTCGCCCTCAAGCACATCCAGCCCCGCGCCCGCGATGCGCTTGTCGCGCAGCGCGTCGAGCAGTGCCGCCGTGTCCACCACCGTGCCGCGTCCGACGTTGACGACATAACCTTTCGGCCCCAGTGCCGCGAGCACTTCCACGTTGACGAGATGCCGCGTGCCCGCGCCGCCGGGCGTGGCGGCGATGAGAAAATCAGCCCACCGCGCCATCTCGATCACGCTCGCGAAGTGCCGATACGGCGCGTCGGCCACTGCGTTGCGCGTGAAGTACCCCACCTCCATGTCAAAGCCGCGCACGGCGCGATGCGCAATGCGTCCGCCGATGTGCCCTAGGCCCAGCAGCCCTAGACGCTTGCCGAAAATGATCTGCGTATCGACGCGCCATTGGTCCTGCCAGCCACCCGCATGCACGTGACTGTCGGCCGCGCGCAGATGCCGCACGGCCGCCAGTAACAGCGTGATCGCGGAGTCGGCAACCGCCGTTGCGTTCGTGCCGGGGCTGTGCGCCACCGCGATGCCGCGCTGCTTCGCCGCGGCCAAATCCACTGCCTCATAACCCGCGCCGACGGTGCAGATAATTTCCAGCTTCGGCAATAACTCCATTTCGGCGGCGGAAAGACCGCCGCGCCCGTTGGTCAGCACGCCCTTAACACTTTCACTCGCCTCGCGTATGGCATCCTCGCGGCTCGGCGCCTTTGCGCCCTCGCGCACGGCATAACCAGCCGCGGTGAACGCGGCCAGACGTTCGCGGCTGAGATTTCTTAACGACAGTATGCCTGTGGTCATGGGGGCTCCTTCAACAATACCCTGTTGGCGTCAGAGCGCGCACTAGCGCGCCGCTCTGGTCTGACCACCTGCATGCAACGCCAGCACATCCCAAACCGCGCGATTACACGGCGTCGCCACGCCAACCTTTTTGCCCAACTGCACCACACCGCCCGCGAGCCATTCGACTTCGAGACGGTTCCCGTTTTTAAGATCATGGTGCAGCGACGAATCCATGGTGCCGGGCACGCTGTCGGCGAATTTCAATCTGTCATCGGCGTAGTTTTCCGGCAGCGCCACGCCGAGCGCGCGGCCTACCGCCACGGCTTCTTTCATCAAGTCATGCAGAAACGCGCGGGTTTGCGGATGCTCGCGCACCGGGCCGATGGTGGCGCGCATGCTCGCGGTGGCGCCCGACAGGCCGACGAGGAAGGTGTATTTCTCCCATAACGTGCGGCGGATGTCGTTGGATAGTTCGGCTTGTATGCCTGCTTTGAGTAACGCCGCCAGCAGCGCCTCTGAACGCGCCGAATGGCGCCCATCGTACTCGCCGAACACCAGCCGTTGCAGCGTGCCGACCTGATGGATCACGCCGGGTCGCGCGATGTGCGTGCCGACATAGGCCACGCCGCCCATCAAGGCTTTTTCGCCGACGATGCAGCCGAGGATGTCGTCTTTCACCACGCCGTTTTGCAGCGACAGCAGAGCCGTGTTGGGGCCGACGATGGGCTTGATCTGACGCGCCACCGCTTCGGTATCCCACAGTTTGACGGCGAAGAGAATCAAGTCGGGCGTGCCAGCAGACAACGGATCATCGGTAACGTTGACGGGCCGGATAAGCGTGTTGCCATGCGCTTCGCTTTCGATCAGCAGGCCGTGTTCGCGCATCGCCGAGAGATGCGC
>VFLF01000462.1 GCA_009885185.1 Nitrosomonadales bacterium
AGCGCGTTGCCCACCGCCGCCGACACCGGCCCCTGCGTGCCTTCGCCCGCGCCCACCGCCGGCAACTCCGGTCGATTGATCAGCGCGACCTCCACTTCCGGCACTTCGGTAAACGACAGGATCGGATAATCGTCCCAGCTTTGCTGCGTGATGCGCGTGCGGTCGTATTTCACTTCTTCCTTCAGCACAAAGCTCACCGCCTGAATGATGCCGCCCTCGATCTGGTTGGCGAGACCATCGCTGTTGATGATCTGCCCCACGTCCACCGCGCCCCACACGTGCGTCACGCGTATCGTTTCCGCGAGTTCAATATCCGCGATCATTGCCATGTAACCCGCGCCGTTCTTGTAGCGCGCGAAGCCGATGCCGCGGCCCTTGGTTCCGTCACCCTTGCTTCCCGTCTTCCACTTCGCCATCGCGGCGACTTTTTCAATCACCGCGCGTCCGCGCGGGTCTTTCAGATGGCGCAAACGGAATTCCACCGGGTCCGCCCCCGTCGCCAGCGCGAGCTCGTCCATGAACGACTCGATGGCGAACACGTTGGATTGACTGCCCAGACCGCGCAGCGCCGATGAGCGTATCGGCGGGTCGGAAATCAGGTGATTGGTAACCTTCTGGTTGGGGAAATCGTAAATCGGAATCGCGTTGCGATGGCTGCCGCCGCCGGGCAGCGGCGGATTCCCCGTCTGCGCGCGCGGCAGCGGCTTTTCGAGATGCCACGCCGCCAAGAGATTGCTGCCCGGCCCGCGTCCCGGACGCGAGCTGTGGCCGTGGCTCCACACGTCCATTTGCCACGAGGTGATCTGCCCGGCATCGGACAGTGTGGCGCGTGTTTTCACCACCATCGCGGAGCTGAACGGCTCCCATGCGAACTCCTCGTCGCGCATCCACTGCACGCGCACCGGACGTCCGGGCGCGGCGCGCGCGAGCAAGGCCGCGTCGAGCGCCACGTCGTCGGCGGCGTTGTGGCCATAACAGCCCGCGCCCTCAACATGGTGAATCACCACGTCTTCCATCGGCACGCCCAGCGCCGGTGCCATTTCGGCGCGTAGCGGGTAGATGCCCTGACTGTGCGTCCACACGGTAAATTTGCCATTGTCGAATTGCGCCACCGCGCACGAGGGCGCGAGCGAGGCATGCGCCAAAAACTGCCGCGTGTATTCGCTTTCAAACTCGCGGCCCGTGGCGGCGTCGCCGGACTTTTCGCTGATAACTTCCGCCTTCGCCGCGGATTTCAGCAAGTAGCGCGGATTGAATTCCGGCAGCGTCTCCTGCTCGCGCCATTTGGCATTGCGAGTGAGACGCCGCTGCGCGCGTATCGCCTGCTCTTCGCGCTCGGCCAGCACGCCGAGGAATTTACCGTCGCGCACCACCGCCACCACGCCGGGCATTTGGCGCACGTCGTCCAGATCAACACTCACCAGTTCAGCGTTGTAACTCGGCGGACGCGACACGCGCGCGTGCAGCAGGCCCGGCGGTTCCATGTCCTGCACGTACGTCGGCGCGCCTGCAACCTTGCGCGGAATGTCCACGCGCGGCGACGCCGTGCCGACGATCTTGTGCAGCGTGTGCGATTTGGGCTTGGCCTCACCCGTGGCTTCGCGCCGCAGCAATTGGTCGTCGGTGATGTCCCAATAACTCACGCTGCCGCCGCCGCGCGAGGTGATAACGCCATCACTCACGGCGAGTTGTTCAATCGACACGCCGAGCTTCGCGCCCGCGCGCGCCAGCAGCAACTCGCGTGCTTCCGCCGCCGCGTAGCGAAACGCGGTGCCGGATTGTTCGATGGACATGCTGCCCGATGTGACGCCCTCGTTCGGACTTAACGCGGTGACGGCGGTCACCACCTTGACGCGTTCGAGATTGACATCGAGTTCTTCGGCGACGATCTGCCGCAGAGCGGTGAGGATGCCCTGGCCGATTTCAATCTTGCCGGGGCGCATGGTGACGGTGCCGTCGCGGTTGATATCCAGCCACTGGCTGAGTTGGCGATTGGTGTCGAGGCTGCCAGGCAGCGGACGTTTTGCACTATTGGTTTCGGCCATGATTACTTCCTCATCTCGATGGCGGCGCGTTTCACTGCGCGCAAAATGCGCTGGTGCGTGCCGCAGCGGCACAGGTTTTTCGCCAGCGCCTCCTTGACCTCGGCATCCGAGGGCGATGCGTTGACATCCAGCAACGCCTTCGCCGACATGATGATGCCGGTGGCGCAGTAGCCGCATTGCGCGGCCTGCTCCTCGACAAACGCGCGTTGCAGCGGGTGCGGATGGTCAACCGAGCCGATGCCCTCGACGGTGGTGATCGATTTGCCCGCCACCGCTGATACCGGCACGTCGCACGATTGCACCGGCTTGCCGTCAATAATCACCGTGCAACTGCCGCACTGCCCGAGCCCGCAGCCGTAACGCACGCCCTTGCAACCGGCTTCATTGCGCAGCACATAGAGCAGCGGTGTTTCTTCCTCCGCCGTGACCGCATGCGCGCGACCATTGACGGTAATTGTTATGCCCATGACCCACCCCATAAATGTTATTTAAAAACAATTACTTACAATAAATATACCTTGCCCGACCCCTGCTTCCCACTCGTCTTTTGCAAGACCGCGCCGTATACTTCACGCCTGAAAACCGTGCGAAGAACGTGAAGAATTAGCCATGAGCCAGCCCGCCAACATTGATGCGCTGAAAGGCCGGATCGAACAACTTTCCCTCGAACACCGCGATCTGGATGACGTGATCACCCGCCTGGTTGAATCCACGCCGCACGATCAACTGCAAGTGCAGCGCCTGAAAAAACGCAAACTTTTTGTCAAAGACCAGATCAACGCACTGGAACGGCAACTCACGCCGGACATACCCGCCTGATCAGCCGGGCTTGCGCCACACCAGATACAGCGCGAACAATCCCATCATCACCAGCCACAACAAAGACCAGCCCGCAATCGTCAGGCCAAGGATTGTCCAGCCTGCCTCGGCGCACTCGCCTGATCCCGACAGCACCTTGGTCAGCACGTCGGCGAGCGGAAACTGTTTCAGCATGTATTCCAGCCCCGGCCCGCACGCGGGCACTTTATCCGGGGGCAGGCTTTGCAGCCACACGTGGCGCGCCGCCACCGCCGCGCCCAGCGATGCAACCACGCATGCGGTGACGCCATAAATGATCTTGCCGCGCCGCGCCGGTCCGTGCAATGCCGCCATTAAAAACACCGCCGCCAGCGCATAAAACGCCACGCGCTGCACCATGCACAGCGGACACGGGTTCTGCATCTCGACGTATTGCAGGTAGTAGGCGTATCCAAGCAGGCCCGCGCAGACGGCGAACCCTGCGGCAAACCCAGTTCTTGAGCGGTGAGCATCGAGTGCCATGGCGTCAAGTTTACCGTAAACTATCAACCCCATGATCCGCATTACACGCACCATCGCGTTGCAGGAATCGGAGATCGAAGAAACGTTCGTGCGCGCCTCCGGCCCGGGCGGGCAAAACGTCAACAAGGTCTCCACCGCGGTGCAGCTTAAATTCGATGCCGCACGCTCGCCGTCATTGCCGGAAGACGTGCGCGCGCGTCTGCTCGCCGCCGCGGGCAGCCGCGCCACCACCGACGGCGTGATTATCATTACCGCGCAGCGCTTTCGCCTGCAAAGCCGCAACCGCGCCGATGCACTGGAGCGTCTGGTTGACTTGATACACGAGGCCAGCCACAAACCCAAGCCGCGCAAGGCGACACGCCCGTCGCGCGCCGCGAAGCAGCGCCGCCTTGACGGCAAAAAACAGCGCGGCGAGATCAAGCGCGCCCGCAGCGGAAAAATGAATTTTTAGTGATAGAGTATTCGCGGATGTGGCCGCGCATTGACGGCGTACACCGTCCTCGTCTAGACTCGTTTACAGTAAAGCTTGATCGGATCATCTGCGGCGGGCTTTGATGTCGGCTCAGTGAGTATGATCCCGCCGAACCTACCGGAAAATTTGTTCTGTACTGTAATGCCGATTTTAATAAACTTTGTTAAAAATCAATAACTTAGGATAAAATATGAATACAAAACTGGTGTTAAGCAGTGTCGCATTGCTGGTGGGTACGGGTTACGGCGGCGCTGTGCTGGCGCAAGCCAAGCCGGATGTGCTGGTCAAGCAGCGCCAATCCGCCATGGTTCTGGTCGGGAAATATTGGGGCCCGATCTCCGGCATGCCGTCCGGCAAAGCGCCCTATAACGCCGAGACCGTGGCGCGCAATGCAGCCTATCTCGACGTGCTCGCCAAAATGCCGTGGGACGGATTCACGGAAAACACCAAGGACGAAAAAACCCGTGCGCTGCCGACGGTGTTCACGGAAACCGCCAAGTTCAAGGAAGGCGCCGACCGCATGCAAGCCATGACCACGCAACTGGTGAAAGTATCCAAAGGCGGTGACGAGGCCGCCGTCAAGGCGGCGATTGCCGACTTGGGCAAGGCCTGTGCTGGTTGCCACGAAAATTTCCGCGCCAAGTAATTTGCGTTCGATGTAGAGAAAACCCCGCCATGGCGGGGTTTTCGTTTTTGTGGAGGACTTGAGAAATGGCAACGTCGATGCTGCATAAGATGAAAACGTTCTGGCTGACGCTGGTTGTGCTGGGCGCATGCGCGCCCGCCTTCGCCCAAGGCGATGCCAAGCGCGGTGAATATATATCGAAAACCGCCGGGTGCCTCGGCTGCCACACCGAAGAAAAAAAGGGCGCCGTCGCCTATGCAGGCGGACGCGCGCTCAAGACGCCGTTCGGCACTTTCTACGGCCCCAACATCACGCCGCACCCGCAAGCCGGCATCGGCAAGTGGACGGAAGCCGATTTTATTCAGGCGCTGCGTCACGGCAAACGCCCCGACGGCGCGAATTATTTTCCGGCGTTTCCGTATCCGTCATTGACCGCCATGACCGACGCCGACATGCGCGATCTGTGGGCCTATATGCGCGCGCTGCCCGCAAACGCGCAGCCGAGCCGTTCGCATGACGTGGGCTTCCCGTACAACCTGCGTTTCGCGGTGTCGTTCTGGAAATGGCTGTACTTCACGCCCGGCGCCTTCACACCCGATCCGAAGGCCGGCGAGATCATCAATCGCGGCGCCTATCTCACCAACGCGCTCGGCCATTGCGGCGAGTGCCACACGCCGCGCAACGCCATGGGCGGCTCACGCAAGGAGCGTTTTCTCGCCGGCGGCAAAGGCCCCGAAGGCAAGGGCATCCCCAATCTCACGCCCACCAACCTCAAGAAAAAATGGGGTGACAAAGAGCTCGCTGACTTTCTCTCGGCGGGAATTACGCCAGACGGCGACGTGCCCGCTGCCGCCATGGGCGAAGTCATCACCAATACCACCGGGCAACTCACGCCCGCCGATCTCGCGGCGATGATCGCTTACCTGCGCTCACTGCCGTCCATCGAGGACGAGAAAAAATAACCGGCAGGCAGAAACATGCACACCCGTTAAACGGCGTCGCCTTCCGCTCGCAACCGCAGCGTGACATAGTCGATCTTGCCGTTGCCTGTCAGCGGCAACTCGTCGACCCTGACGATGTGCCGTGAAATCGCGAGCTCCGGCGCCTGCAATTCATGGGCGGCGCGAATCAACCGCATGCGATCAAGCGCGGCATCGGTGGTAAACAAGACCGTGCTTTCGCCATAGTCGCTCTCCTGCTTTAGCGTGGCGGCATGATGATGTTCCGGGGACGCATGGGCGGCGATGTGCTCCATCAGATCCAGCGACACCATTTCGCCGGCAATTTTGGCAAAGCGGCGCGTGCGGCCGATGATAGTAACGTATCCGTCATCGTCGATACTTACAACGTCGCCGGTCGAGTACCAGCCTTCCCCACACTCGGAATGCGGCAGCTGCATCACACCCGGGTTGCCGACATGCAAATAGCCGCTCATCAGGTTGGGACTGCGCACGTGCAACATGCCGCCGCTACCCAGCCCCGGCACCGGCATCACACGGCTTTCGACACCCGGCAACAGGCGCCCTACACTGCCATTGCGAAACGCCAGCGGCGTGTTGAGCGCCATCGCCGGGCCGCACTCCGTCGCGCCGTAGCCCTCAAGCACCCGTAGTCCGAAGCGCTCATGCCACAAACGCGCCACCTCCCTGCCGAGTTTTTCTCCGCCGCAGATGACCTTGCGCACGGATTGAAAATCATAGGGATGCGCGTTCCGTGCGTAATGCGCGAGGAAAGTGCTGGTGCCAAAAATATACGTTGCATCGCTCAGATAGGTGAGTTCCGGGATGGTGCGATAACGCAGTGGCGAGATGTACAGGAACAGCCGCGTGCCAGTGATCAGGGGCATCAGCGCACAGGCAATCAAGCCAAAGCTGTGGTACAGCGGTAACGCGCTGAAAAATTTGTCATTCGGGCCGAAATCGATCACCGCATGCAACTGCGACATATTGGCGAGCAAAGCATTGTGCGACAACACCACGCCCTTGGGCAGGCCCTCGGAACCGGAGGTAAACAGCACGACCGCGGGCCGCGACGGATCCACAGGCAGCGAAGCCGCGCGCGGAAACCACAGTGCGTAACCCACCAGCCAGAGTTTGTCGCCCAGCGTCAGCGATTCCCGCAAATCCTCCAGATACAGAATCTTGATGTCTGGCAGAGCCGCTGGCAGATCCTGCAATTTCAACCGTTCGAGAAACAGCCGTGAAGTCACCATTGTCTTGACGCACGCGGCGGTGCAGGTGCTGCGTATGGCTTGCACACCGGAACTATAGTTCAGCATGGCGGGCACACGGCCCCGCGCCGACAGTCCCAGTATCGCCGCCAGCCCCGGCGACAGATTGGGTAGCAGCACACCCACGGTTTCACCCGTGACCGAGTGGCGGGCCAGCAACCGACCCAATGCCAGCGAGGTCTTCAGCATCGCGCCGTAACTCTCGGGCTGGCGGCGCGCATCCTCGATGATCAGCGTGCGCCGGCCATGCAGCGCCATGGCATCCAGAAATGCGCCAAACAGATCGCGCGGACTCAAGGGCATGCTCATCATGTGCTGCATGATGCGCTGCAGTTCGGACGCATATTTCTGTCGGCGATACTTGCCGCCATGGCGCGAATCCACGGCCCTGTTCACCTCCGGATGGATCGCCAGCGTCACGCGCGGAAACCACCGTTTGGGCCAATTTCCGGATACGCGCGAAAAACGGGAATGCAAGGTACCGTGTACGCGCACGGGAACCATGCGCGCGCCGCAGTGCGCCGCGATGACCGCCGCGAAATCCAGCGTTCGCATCACGCCGCCTGTAGAAGTGACCCGCCCTTGTGGGAAGATGATCGCCGTTCCGCCGGCATTGACGTGATTCACCACGGACTTGATGGTGAACGGATGGGTTGCATCGGGTGCGACGCTGTGCACGCGCGAGGCCAGAAAACGCAGCAACGCATTCTCACGCATTTCCGGCGTCATCACCAACAGCGGCTCGCCGGGCAAAAACAGTCCCAGTAAAACGCCATCCAGCGCGGAATTGCAGTTAGCCACGACCAGGCGACCGCCCGCGGGAGATCGCCCGAACTCACCCGTCACGCGCAGACGAAACATCCAGCGCAACAGCAACCGAATCAACAATTTCATGACGTAAGTAGACACGAATTCATTGCGTTTGTCGCCGCGGCTCGCGCCACTCCGCATGGCGCACGAAATACCGTGAAACCGTGACAAATGTCCGCTTTCTCAAAAAAGCATCCCTGCACGGCACAGGTCCGCGTGACTTTTGACACATTCCCATATCGATTTTTGTAGACATCAAGTTCGATTTTTCTCAACCTATTCCTCGGATTTAGCGCTCAATTACTTGTATTCATTAAACTTTCTAAATTCTATCACTTTGATAGATTTGCTTTTCTAAAAATCCGTTCGTTAAATCATCAAGCGACCCTGATTTTGGGGTACGCCAATCGCCGTTAGAAAAACCATCACTACAGGGGAAATAAAATGGAAATGCATGTCCCAGCCGCCGTAATCGATGCACGCCTGCAACCCGTCACGCACCACCAGGAAACCGGTATTGATTTTGATTTTTCGCCGCAATTGACTGTTCGTTTCGACAAAAATACACATGCGCTGTGGTCACGTTGGCACGCCGAGCCGCGCCCGTGCTTCAATCCTCGACTGCTCTCCGACATACGTTCGTATTACGACTTCATGTCGCGTACCGATGGAGCCTTCGAGTGCCACGACGGCCCGTGTCCCATCGAGTACGTGATACTGGCGTCGGGCATGCCGGGCGTGTTCAACCTCGGCGGCGATCTGGATTTGTTTAAACAATTGATCGGCGCGAAGGATCGGCAGGGACTGTTGCGCTATGGCCGGGCGTGTATCGACGTGCTTTACCGCAACTATATCGGGCATGAATTGCCGGTAACCACCATCTCACTGGTGCAGGGCGAGTGCCTCGGCGGCGGTTTTGAAGCGGCGCTGTCCAGCGATGTCATTATCGCGGAACGAAGCGCGCGATTTGGATTTCCGGAGATACTTTTTAATCTCTTCCCCGGCATGGGTGCGTATAGCTTCCTTGATCGCAAGATCGGCAGCAAGGGGGCCGAAAGCCTGATTACCAGCGGAAAAATCTACAGCGCGGATGAAATGCTGACCCTAGGCGTCGTAGACATTGTTGCGGACGACGGCGCGGGAGAAGCGGAAGTCAACGCGCTGATCAAACAGCGCGGGCGCAGCCGTAACGGACTTGCCGCCCTTGCCTCGGTGCGGCGGCGCGTGCATGGCATCAGTTTCGAGGAATTGCTCGACGTAGTGCAAATCTGGGTGGATTCCGCGCTGCGCATCAATCCTCGAGACCTCAAGCTCATGCATCGCCTGGTGTCGCGTCAGAACGTGCTCGGCGAATCGCCGCAAGTGCATTGAATATCCAGTGCTTTTTTGAAATCGGCGGAAGGTCTGTGCCACCAACCGCCTCTGTTAGACTTTATGGATACCGTGCGCCTGGACGGCAGGCCTGAGTTCAGCGCAAGGTGAATGTTTCGGGGAGGAGTTGTCATGTCCAACAATGAATACAGCATTCAGGACGCTGCGGCCGTACTCGGCGTCCCTATACAGAAACTCCGGCGCTGGGACGCACAGGGCGTTTTGGTGGCGATACGTACGGCGGGCGGTCATCGCCGCTACCCGCGGGAGATGGTGGATCAACTGGCGCTTTCCGGCGGCGACGAGGGCCGAATTTCCGATGAACTCGCCTCGGCCAAGCGCTCGTTAGCTGAAAAGGGCCGCATCATTCAGCTGCTGGTGGAGAGCGAAGGGCGCTACCGGGATCTGGTAGAAACGTCGCACGATTTGATCTGGGCCACGGATGCGCAAGGCAGCTTTACCTATCTGAACAAGGCTGCAAACGATGTGTTCGGCCTGGCGCCCAAGGACCTTCTGGGCCGCTGCTTTTTTGATTTCGAGGTAGACAGTTCCCACATCGGTAATCGCCGATTTCTCGCGCTGCTTAAGCGCCATGGCGAGATCCGGCATTACGTGACGCACCTGAAAACGGGAAGCGGCGAAGACCGCTGGATCGGCATCAACGCCAAGGTCACCACCAATGAACGCGGCGAGATTCGTGGCATACGCGGCACCGCACGTGACATTACCGAAGAACAGCGCGCGTTACAGCGCATCGAGTATCTCGCGATGCACGACACCCTGACCGACCTTCCCAATCGTCATGCCATGCAGCGCAGCCTCGAACAGGCGATAGCCGCTGGCGGCCTGGGCGCGCTAATGTTTTTCGACCTGGACCACTTTAAATACGTCAACGATAATTTCGGCCACCGTACGGGGGACAACATCATCACCGGCATCGGCGGTGTGCTGCGCGAAGTGATACACGACACAAACGGTGAGCTGTATCGCATCGGCGGCGACGAGTTCGCGATCCACCTGCCGAATGCCCTGCGCAAGGAAGCGGTGGAAACCGCCGATCATGCGCTGACCGCGATCCGGCATTTCCAGTTTCAGTCCGGCAAGGACAAGATGATCGCCAACCTGTCGGCATCGATCGGCATCGCACTGTATCCGTTCCACGGCAACGATCTGCCGTCGTTGCTGTCGAATGTGGATATTGCCATGTATCAGGCAAAAGACCTCGGCCGCAACCGGCATGCCCTGTTCGATCAGGAATCCGGCTCACTGCGCGACACACACAAACGAGTGCATTGGGCCAAGAAACTGCGGGATGCCCTGGATGACGACCGGCTGGTGTTGTTTTCTCAGCCGGTGGTGCGTCTGAGCGACCACCAAGTCATGCACTACGAGGTGTTACTGCGCATCCGCGACGACAATGGCGCTTATGTCGCGCCGGGCAACTTTATCGAAATCGCGGAAACGCTGGGCGCCATTCAGGAAATCGATCTGCGCGTGGTCGAGAAATTACTCGATTACATCGACAGTAATGGCCTTGCCGGTAGAAAAGTGCGTTACTTTGTCAATCTGTCGCGTGTGTCGATATCGGATCAGGATTGGGTGAATCGTTGCATGAAACTGCTGGCATCCCGCCACGCCCGTCCCGACCAACTGGTTTTTGAAATCACCGAAACGGCAGCGCTGTCTGAGATTGACGTGACGTTGAATTTCATCCGACGCCTCAGGGAAATGGGGTGCCGCCTCGCCCTCGACGATTTCGGCGCGGGCTTCAGCTCCTTTTATTACCTGAAGCAGTTCGATGTGGATTATCTAAAAATCGACGGCAGCTTCGTGCGCGATCTTCTCACTGATCCCGGCAGCCGCCTGTTCGTCAAGGCCCTGAACGACGTGGCGCACGGCCTGAACAAGCAAGTCATCGCGGAATGGGTCGAAACGCCTGAAGTTCGCGATCTGCTGATGCAAATGGGCGCGCAATACGGCCAGGGATTTTTATTCCAGAAACCGCAACTGCTGACCAGCGGCACCCGGATGGCCGCGCGCGCGCAGCTTGTGTCCCGCGCAGGGGCCTGATGAAACCATCAACAGCGCCTCTCACCACTCGCCGCGCAAAATCTTCTCCGCCCACAGCAAGCCGGTGACGGCCTTGGCTTCGGTAATTTTGCCGTCGCGCACCCACGCCAGCGCCTCGGCCACCGGCACGTGCAGCACCTGCAGAAACTCGCCGTCGTCGGGCGCGCTGCCGATTTGCGTCAATCCCTGGGCGAAGTAGAGCTCGATACGTTCATTGGCATAACCGATACACGGATGCAGCGTGGTGAGGTGCCGCCATTCGGCGGCTTCATACCCGCATTCCTCGATGAATTCACGCTTCGCGGTTTGCAAGGGGTCTTCACCCGGATCAATTTTTCCCGCGGGCAGCTCGATAAAATATCGATCCAGCGGATAACGATACTGCCGCACCAGCACTACCTTGTTGTCGGGCATGGCCAGTATCATCGCGGCACCGGGATGCGTGACATATTCGCGCGTGGACACTCGGCCATTGGCCAGCCGGACGGTATCCGATTTCAGGTGCAGCAGACGGCCCTCGTAGACGGTGCGACCGTCCACACGCCGCTCGCGCGTGTCGTGATCGGGCCGCTCGCGCGTGTCGTCGTCGGGCTGCTCGCGCGTTTCGTCGTCGGGCGGCGGCTGGGCGCTCACAAGATTACCGCCTTCTTACAGCGATGCCAGAATGGAACTCGCGCACAACGTCATCAGCGGCTGGGGAAAGAGGCCGAAGGCGAGCACCGCCAGGCCGTTGATCGACATCAGCATGCTCGCATCGGCGCGCGGCGTAATGGGTGATTCGTCGACTGGCGCATCGAAATACATCAGCTTAACGATGCGCAGGTAGTAGAACGCGCCGATCAGCGAAAACATGACGGCGATCACCGCCAGCCACACATGCCCCGCTTCGACGATGGCCTGCAACACCGCGAATTTGGCATAAAAGCCCACGGTCGGCGGCACGCCCGCCATCGAGAACATCAACAGCAGCATCACAAACGCATGCCAGGGACTGCGCTGATTCAGCCCTTTGTAATCATCCAGATTATCGGCCTCGAAGCCGTTGCGCGACAGCAGCATGATCATGCCGAACACGCCCAGGCTCATCAGCACATACACCACCACGTAAAACATGCTCGACGCGTAGCCGTTCAGCCCGCCGGAGAGTATGCCGATCAGCAGGAACCCCATATGCGAAATCGTCGAATAGGCCAGCATGCGCTTCAAATTTGTCTGCGCAATGGCCGTGATGTTGCCGACAATCAGCGACAGCACCGCCATCACCGCCAGCATCTGCTGCCAGTGCCCCTGGATTTCACCGGCGCCGAGCGCCTGCACCAGCAGGCGGATCACAAACGCAAACGCGGCGAGCTTGGGCACCGAGCCGATGAACAGCGTAACCGCCGTCGGCGCGCCGTGATACACATCCGGCAGCCACATGTGAAACGGCACCGCGCCGAGCTTGAAGCCGATGCCCGCGGCCAGAAACACCAGGCCGAACACCAGCACCAGGTTTTTCGCGCCATCTTCGGCGATCACCGTCGCGATACGTGTAATTTCGAGCGAACCGGTGGCGCCGTAGATCATCGACATGCCGTAGAGCAGCATGCCCGAGGCCAGCGCGCCCAGCACGAAGTATTTCATCGCTGCCTCGGTGGCCGTGGCGGAATCACGCTGCAGGGCGACCATGGCATACAACGAGAGGCTCAGTAGTTCCAGCCCCAGATACAGCGTCAGCAGGTGGTTGGCCGAGATCATCACCATCATGCCCAGCGTGGCGAACAGGATCAGCGCGAAAAACTCGCCGCGAAACATGCCTCGCGCGGAAATGTAGTCGCGCGAATACACCAGAATAACCATCACGCCGAAATAGGTAATGAGCTTCAGCACGTCGGACATCATATCGCCGACGAACATGCCGCTGAAGGTATGCACCGGCTCGCCGGTGTTCATATACGCAGCGGTCAGCCAGGTCACCACCGCGCTGCCCGCCAGCGTCAACTGCGTCAGCATGTAGGTCATGCCGCGATGCTCGTCGCTGATGAACAGATCCGCTATCAGGATCACGCACGCCATCACCAGCAGAAAGATCTCGGGGTACGCAGGCCAGAGAGGTTGTATGTATTGCATTATTGCACCGGCAGCTTGCTGTGCGAGACGTGGGACAGCAGGTCGCTCACGGACGTATGCATCAGGGTCGCGAAGGGATCGGGCCACACGCCCATCACCAGTACGGCGATCGCCAGCAGGCCGAGAACGAGAAACTCACGCAGATTGATATCCTTCAATTCCGCCACGTGTTGGTTGGCCACCGCGCCGAAGACCACGCGCTTGTACATCCAGAGCGTGTAAGCCGCGCCAAAAATCAAGGTGGTTCCAGCTGCAAAGGCGTACCAGAAATTCACTTTCACCGCCCCCATGATCACCAGGAATTCACCGACAAAGCCGCTGGTTCCCGGAAGGCCGACACTCGCCATTGTGAACAACATGAAGAAGGTATTCAGTGAGAACAGCGAGGCGCTTATCAACGCCGTGTTGTTGGGGCCTGATGAAAACCAAAAATTTCGGGGC
>VFLF01000007.1 GCA_009885185.1 Nitrosomonadales bacterium
CTTCGTCAATCCGGCAGGCCTGCAAAGCATGGGCGAGAACCTTTACGTGGAGACGGCGGCCTCCGGCACGCCCAGCACCAATGCACCCGGCAGCAACGGGCTGGGGCTGATCAACCAAAACTATGTAGAGACTTCCAACGTCAACGTGGTGGAGGAACTGGTCAACATGATTCAGACCCAGCGCGCCTACGAAATCAATTCCAAGGCGATCCAGACCTCGGATCAGATGTTGCAAAAACTGTCGCAACTGTAAGGAAAACATGATGAAAAATCTTACGTTCTTGGCCGGCACGCTGGCACTCGCGGGATGCATCACCACCACGCCGTCTACTTCCGTGCATCAGCCGATGTCGGCGCGTCCTGCAGCGGTAACGCCACCGGTGGTGTCCAACGGCAGCATCTATCAGGCAGGCAATGCCTTTCGTCCGCTGTTCGAAGACCGGCGCGCGCGCAACGTCGGCGATACGCTGACCATCAGCATCGTGGAAAACACCAACGCGGATAAAAAATCGGCCTCCACCACCAACCGTTCCAGCGACAACAATTTTTCGGTGACCGGTCTGGCGGGACTGCCCGGCAAGAGTTTTCTCGGCTCGAATCTCGGCGCCGGTTCCGATTTCAAGTTCAGCGGCGACGGCCAAGCCACCAGCAACAATGTGTTCACCGGCACCATCACCGTGACCGTGACCGAAGTGTTGCCCAACGGCAATATGCTGGTGAGCGGCGAAAAGCAGATCGGCATCAGTCAGGGTTCCGAGTTCATCCGCTTTTCGGGCGTGGTAAATCCCACCCAAATCACCGGCGCGAACAGTGTGAACTCGGTGCAGGTCGCCGATGCGCGTATCGAGTATCGCGGCAACGGGCAGATCGCCAACACCCAGTCGATGGGTTGGCTGAGCCGCTTTTTTATCAATGTGCTGCCGTTCTGATACATAAAAAATATGTTTAAAAACAAATACTTAAGATACATCATTTTAGTGTTGCTGGCGTTCCCGGCGGCGCCAGCGCACGCCGAGCGCATTAAAGACCTGGCCACGGTGCAGGGCGTGCGTAGCAACCAGTTGCTCGGCTACGGGCTGGTGGTGGGACTCGACGGCAGCGGCGATCAAACCACGCAGACGCCGTTTACCGTGCAAAGCCTGACCAGCATGCTGGGCCAACTCGGCGTTAATCTGCCGCCGGGGGTCAGTTTGCAACTGAAGAATGTGGCGGCGGTGATGCTGACTGCGGTGTTGCCGCCGTTTTCCCGACCCGGACAGGCGATCGATATCACGGTGTCGTCCATGGGAAATGCCAAATCACTGCGCGGCGGCACGTTGCTGATGTCGCCGATGCGCGGCGCGGACGGCCAGATTTATGCCATGGCGCAAGGCCATGTGCTGGTGGGCGGCGTCGGCGCATCCACTGCCGGCGGCTCCAGCGTTACGGTGAATCATTTGTCGGTCGGTCGCATCAGCGGCGGTGCGACCGTCGAGCGCGAGGTGCCCACGACTTTGGGCAACAATGGACATATTTTGCTGGGCCTGAACACCACCGACTTCACTACCGCACGGCGCATGGTCGATGTCATCAACGATGCGTTCGGCGCGGGTACCGCCACGTCGCTGGATGCGCGCACCATCCAGGTGGCCATGCCCAAAGAGGCGGATCGCCGCGTGGAATTTCTCTCACGCATAGAAAACATGGAAGTGCGTCCGGGTGAAGGTGTGGCAAAGGTGATTCTGAATGCGCGCACCGGTTCGGTGGTGATGAGTCAGATGGTCACTATCGACAACTGCGCCATCGCGCACGGTAATCTGTCCGTGGTCATTTCCAGCGAACCGGTGGTCAGTCAACCCGGAGCGTTCTCGCAGGGCCAGACGGTGCAGGCGCAGCGCGACAAAATAGAAATCCGCCAGGAAAAAGGCGGTCTGACCATGGTCAAGGGCGTGAATCTTGCCGAGGTGGTGAAGGCGCTCAACTCTATCGGTGCCACGCCGCAGGATCTGCTGGCGATTCTGCAAGCCATGAAAGCCTCTGGCGCATTGCGCGCGGAACTTGAAATCATTTAATCATCCGATCATGCCCGCCGCCAATATACTCACAGCACCGAATGCGCTCGCGATCGATACGCAAGGCCTCGAATCGCTGAGGATCAAGGCCAAAAACAATCCCGGTGAATCCGTCGCGGCAGCCTCCAAACAGTTCGAGGCGATGTTTCTCGGCATGGTGATGAAGAGTATGCGCACGGCCACGCCGCAGGATGGCCCTTTCGACAACGAACAGACCAAACTCTATACCTCGCTGCTGGATCAGCAACTGGCGCAGCACATGGCCAAGCGAGGCACCGGCCTGGCGGAGGTAATGACACGCCAGTTGTCGGCGAATGTCGGCAATAGCGTCAAGCCTGGGCTGGCGGTTTCTGATTTAGCCGCTGCCGCGCCGTCCACCGCCGCACCGTCCGTCGCCGCGCCAACCGTCCCGCCGTCACCCGCGCGCGGCGCGCCGCAGGGGCGGCAGCCCGGAGATTTCGTCAATCGCGTCTGGCCGCACGCGATGGAGGCGGCGCAGGCATTGGCTGTGCAGCCGCAATTCATCGTGGGACAGGCCGCGCTCGAAAGCGGCTGGGGCAAGCACGAGATTCGCGCCGCCGACGGTCAGCCCAGCCACAATCTGTTCGGCATCAAGGCGGGCGGCAACTGGAAGGGCGCTTCCGTCAATGTCTCCACCATCGAATACGTCAACGGCGTTCCGGTTAAAACCGTGGACAAGTTTCGTGTTTATGATTCGTACAGCGAAAGTTTTCGCGATTACGCCAATCTGCTGCGCGACAACGCGCGCTATTCCGGCGTGATCGGGCAGGGCGATGCCAAGGGGTTCGCGCAGGCGCTGCAACGCGGCGGCTACGCCACCGACCCCGCGTATGCGGACAAGCTGGTCAGTGTTATCAGCAACGCCCGCGACATGGTGGTACCCAATGCGCAGCATGAGGTGCCTGCGCCCGCGATGCTGGCGCGACGCAGCGCGCCCGGCGTTGGTGCGCACATCGTACCAGTAGCGTTTGTGCCCGGCGCACCGAGCGCGATCAACACCGCTTACGCTGGGGGGCTGGTGCGTGCCGCCTACGGCGCGGGCGGCGGTGGGAGCTCGCGTAGTGACGCATCACCGGCGTTGCCGCCGGTGATGGTTGAACGCACCCCCGCCGCGTCCGCTACGACAGGGCAAGCAGCGGCAAGCCGCGCATCGGCGCCCGTTGCCACCGTAACGCTACCGCGGCAACCAGATGAATTCGTGAATCGCGTGTGGACGCACGCCGTGGATGCCGCGCGGACACTGGGCGTGCAGCCGGAATTCATGGTAGGGCAGGCCGCGCTCGAGACGGGATGGGGCAAGCACGAGATACGCACGGCC
>VFLF01000872.1 GCA_009885185.1 Nitrosomonadales bacterium
CCTGCCGAACGCCTCACGCCTCACGCTTCACTCCTCACGACTTCGGCGCCAACCGCGCCTGCCCGTAAAACGCGAGCAACTCTTTCAGTCGCTCGCGTGGCGCCATCGCCTGATAGTAGCCGCGCCGCGACGGCGACAAGCCGCTCGTACGCTTGATGTCCACCAGCGACTCCGCCATTTTGATCCACGCCGCCAGCGAATCCATCACCGGCACATCGTCCACGCGGTTGATGCCGCTTTTCGCCAACAGCACGCACAGCGGCGCTTCGCCCGGAATAATCACATCGGCGCCATCGGCAATCATTTTTCGCGCCGATGTCTTAAAGCGCTCGATCAACTCCGCCGGGTTGCTGTAACCCTTCAGCACATCAGCAAAGGTAAAGCCCACCTGACGCGCGGCGACAAAGCGACTGCTCAAACCATAACGATGCGCGTTGTCCGCCAACTGCCCCGCCATGCCCTCGATGAAATTGAGGATGCCGAATTTCTCGCCCAGCGTGCAGGCAAACAACATCGCCGATTCGCCATAACCCACCACCGGAATATTCAGCGAGGCGCGCGTCTCGCGCAGCATGATGTCGGGAATGCTGCTGATGGCGTAGGCGTCGTAACCGGCTTCCTCGGCGGCGATGCCCGCCAGCAAAAACTGCGGCCCGTGCAGACGCTGAATCACGTCATAACAAATGTCAGTACCGGGATAATTCGTCGGATACGTGCCCTCGGCCATGCCATGCATCACGATCTCGGTATCGGGCCGCGCCACCTTTTTGAAATGCGCCGCCAGCGCGTCGTTGTAAGCAGGCAACTCCTGCAACACGGTAAAACTTTGGTGCCAGATGCGCATGGCCATGATTTCAATCTTTCTTTATCGTTGTAAACTGTTTGAATTGTAGCTTACTGGTCAGTTCAAAACCCTCCCTCACCCTCGATCCCTCTCCCGAAGGGAGAGGGAAGAAAAGCCCTTCTCCCCCCGGGAGAAGGGTTGGGATGAGGGAAATAGCGTCACCCACCGATTTCAGGGAGCCATCGCCTTGAGCATCACCTCGCATTCATTCGATGTCGTCGTCGCCGGCTGCGGCATCGCCGGCCTGTCCGCCGCCGTTTCCGCCGCTGAAAAAGGCGCGCGCGTCGCCGTGCTCGAACGCGCACCCATCGACGAGCGCGGCGGCAACACCCGCTACACCGACGCCTACTTGCGCATGAAAAGCGACACCGAAGTCACCGACGACTTTGAAGCGCATCTCGCGGAAAACGGCGGCGGCTATATTGACCCGGAACTGGTGAAGCACACCACCGGGGCGTACGAACAATGGCCCGCCATCGTCAAGACGCTCTCCTTCGCCGATCCGGAACTGATCGTCGCCTTCGCCAACGGCTGCGGCCCCACGGTGCAATGGCTCAAAACCTTCGGCGTGAAATTTGATTTTCTGCCAACGCAGTTTTTAACCAAATCACAGCCGCGCCTGCTGCCCATCGGCGGCGGTCTCGCGCTGGTGGAGGCGCTCGCCGCCGCCGCGGAAAAACAGAGCGTGAAGTTTTTCTACGAGACCACCGCCACCGGACTCATGCAAAGCGAACAAGGCGCGGTCACCGGCCTCATCGCCAGCGACAAGCACGGCCATCCGCAACACTACATGGGAACGGTTATCCTGGGCTGCGGCGGCTTCGAGGGCAACGCCGAAATGCAAACGCGCTACATCGGCCCGCGCGCGGTGTATCTGCGCCCGGTGGCGCGCGGCGGCTATTACAACAAGGGCGAAGGCATCCGCATGGCGCTGGATATCGGCGCGGCGCCGAGCGGTGATTTCGGCAGCTATCACGCCGAGCCGATAGACCCGCGCTCCGGCAGGCCCGAGCCGTCGGTGTTTATTTTCCCCTACGGCATACTGGTCAATCAGGAAGGCCAGCGCTTCACCGACGAGGCGCCCGGCACGGTGGATGCGGTGTACGAATCGATCACGCGCAAAATTTTCAATCAAACCAACGGCATCGCCTACGCGATTCTCGACCAGAAAATCCATAACGTGCCGAATTACCAACTGGGATTGCGCAGCGACCAACCTCCGATCAGCGGCGCAACCATCGTCGAACTCGCCGGCAAACTGAACATCCCCGCCGCCACGCTGGAACACACTGTGCGCGGCTACAACACCGCATGCGCAACGGGCACTATGGGCAACTTTAAGGCATTGGAACTCGACGCACTCGCCACGCAAGGACTCGCACCGCCGAAATCCAACTGGGCGCGCGCCCTAGACAAGCCGCCCTACTGGGCGTGGCCGATCATCTCTTCCAACGTCCTCACCTTCGGCGGCCTCAAGGTCAACACCCGCGCGCAGGTGTTGAATCAAGACGGTGTGCCGATCAAAGGGCTATACGCGGCGGGCGAAGTGGTTGGGCTGTACTACAAGACTTACACCGGCGCTACGTCGGTACTGAAGGGGGCGGTGTTTGGGAGGATGGCGGGGATGGACGCGGCGGTTATAACATAAGTACCTGTTTTTATTTATTATTTTATAATTCCTATTTGCTGAAATGAAATGGCATACGGCAGCGCACGAATGACGTGTTTGCAATTTCTAATTGGGACG
>VFLF01000755.1 GCA_009885185.1 Nitrosomonadales bacterium
ATCGCGCTCCAGCAGTTCATCGGCGTCCGGATTGCCGCCGCGCTTGCGCGCGAGGTGCAGCCACAGCGCGGTATAAATATTAGGCCGATCCTTGAATGCGGTTTCAAAATCATTCGCCGAGCGCGAAAATTTGGATTGATAAAACAACGTGCGACCTCGCGCGAAATGCACGCCCTGGGCTTGGGTATCGAGTTGCAAGGCCTTGTCGAAATCCGCCAGCGCGCGCGGGTAATCACCTTTGACCGTGAGTTCGATGCCCCGCGCGTGAAACAGTACCGGGTCGTCACTGCGCAGCTTGATCGCGATATCAAAATCAGCGATGGCGCGCTCGAATTCCCCTTTGTGGGACCACGCCGTACCGCGAAAGTAATTGGCGTGGCGCACCTTGGGATCGAGCTTTAACGCGGCGGTGTGATCGGCGATGGCCTTGTCGTATTCGCCTTTATCCGAGTGGTGCATGCCGCGCAGCGCATACCACTGCGCAAGCATGTCGTTGTTGGCCTTGCGGCCTTCGATGGCGGCCGTGCAATGCTTGATCGCGAGGTCGGGGTTGGTGACGGTGCGGCAAAGGTCCCCGTCGTTTGCCGGGGTTGCGGGTTGGGCCTGCGCAACCGTACCGGCGAAAACGCAACCCAGAATCATCCATCGTATTGTCATTTGTGCTTTACCGTTTGAAGTCCCAGCGAGGCGTCGATTATAGCGCCGCGCCGCGTGCCGCCAGTGGCGCATCTCCTGACATTCAACGGTGGCAGATTACAACTCGTCGAACGCGAATTTTTCCGTGATAGGCTCGCGCTGCCACGGGGCCAGCGGGAATGTCCAGTAGCGCTCGGTCGGCGGCACCTGGAGATTTTCCCGCTGCCGGCCCCAGCCGTATTCAAAAATAATATCACGCCCGATCGATGTCACGGTGACGCGACCGAACAGCACGCTGCTGGTGTCGCCACTGGCGCCGTTCTAGATGTGCCGGGCTTGCTCAATGCGCAGCTTGGCCCCGGCGGGCAGCGTGGCGAGCGGCGTTTCCCATTCGGCGCGGCGCGCCTCGGCTTCCACGAGGTGGTGCGGGTGCTCGTGGTACATGCCCTTGTTGTTCAAGGACACGAGCAACATGGGCCGTGCCAACACGACGTCGTTACCGACTACCTGCGCATAGGGCGGCAGCTTGCTCACGTCTTTGGCCTTATGGCGCAGCACGAAAAAGGCATAGACCGTGTACGACGCCAGCAGCGCCACGATCAGTAACGAAACCATCAGCCAATGGTTTTTCATTATGGGAATGGTATACCGATTGGGATCGGAAATACCCCGCTTCTCGACTGCCTGTTGACGGCAGCTTGGAAAGGGCTACAGTAAGTAGGAGTAGATTCCCGGGGAGACGACCATGGAATACGCTGGCATAGGATTGAGGGCTGTCGCGATCATCATTGATGCGGTGGTGCTGTTTGCTATCGGCTACGTTATTGCCATGCTTAGTGGCGGAACCACTGCCGGGGGTTTTAACCTGCATGGCGGGCCGGCGTTTCTGTGGTTCGGCGTCGTGTTTGCGTATTACATCGTGATGGAAGCGCTATGGGGCGGCACCCTCGGCAAGCGCGTGTTGGGCCTCAGGGTGCTCATGCTGGAGGCTGGAGCGCCGCTCGATTGGCGGGCGTCCATCGTGCGCAACCTGTTGCGCATTGTGGATGGATTCATTTTCTATCTGGTCGCCGTTATCGCCGTGGCGATGTCAGACAAGAAGCAAAGAATCGGTGACAGAGTTGCCGGTACGGTCGTTATTCGTGCGCCGAAGCATATCGATACTCATTGAAAGGAGTAGACAGTCATGAACCTTCGAAACAGATACGGAATGGGACGGGTGATGTGCGCTCTGGTGGCGGGCGTGGCGAGCCTGCTGATGGCCGCAGTGGTGTGGGCCGGAGAGCCGCGCTACGAGAAACCGGTGCTTTCTGATTCCAAGGGCGGCGTCGCCAAGAACAAATTCAGCAAGGATACGGCGCTGCTGGTGCTGGAATCCAAAATCGCGGATGTGCCGAACGGCGCGAAGTTGAGAGGCGCATGGATTGCGGAGAAAACCCAGGTGGCGCCGCCCAATTACCGCATCGACGGTACCGAGTTGGTCAAGGGGCCGCTGATGAACCAGGTTACATTTACCATGAGCCGGCCCAACAACGGATGGCCCGTAGGCGATTATCGCGTGGATCTTTTTATCAACGACAAGGCGGCGGGTTCGGTTCGATTCAGTGTTGTGAATTAACGTTCCCACGCTTTCCACCCAACAATGAGAGACATAAACGCAGTGGCCGGCCAGCGCGTTGCCGTCATTCGCCGCGCCTTCAGCAGCGTGCCCAACGATTATCGGTTCAGTGCCAGGGCGACGGTGCCGGGCGAGGTGCTGGGCGGCAGCGTGGAAGTCAAAAAATCCCGATGGTTTTTTTCCGGCAAGCCGGAGACGTTTCCTCTGCTGGAAAACAATGTGGTGTCCGCGAGCATGTG
>VFLF01000447.1 GCA_009885185.1 Nitrosomonadales bacterium
GGGAATTGCGCCCAGCACCATCGCGCCGGTGGTCATTAAAATCGGACGCAGGCGCAACGTGGCCGCTTCCGTCACTGCCTCAAACTTATCGCGGCCCTGTGCCATCAACTGATTGGCGAACTCCACGATCAGAATCCCATGCTTGGTAATCAAACCCACCAGCATGATGAGTCCGACCTGACTGTAGACATTCAGCGTGCCGCCGGATCCCTTCCAGAATCCGAGCAGGTGCAGCGCCGCCAGCGCGCCGGTCATCGCCAGCGGCACGGTAAGCATGATAATCAGCGGCGACACAAAACTCTCGAATTGTGCCGACAAGACCAGATAAATAAAACACAGCGCCAACACAAAAATCATCAGCAATTGGCGGCCCGACTCGCGATACTCGCGCGATTGTCCATCCAGCGTGGTCTGCGCGTTCTTGCCGAGTTCCTCCGTCGCTGCAGTCTCGAGAAAACCCAGCGCCTCGCCCAGTGTGTAGCCTGGCGCAACATTGCCTGAGAGGATCGCCGCGCGGAGCCGGTTATAGTGATTGAGCTCCTTCGGTGCCACGGACTCACGAAGCTTCACTAGATTCGATAACTGCACCAGATTGCCGTCGCGAGCGCGTACAAAAATCGATGTCAAGTCGGTGGGTTGGCGCCGCGCCTGGTCTTCCAGCCGCACGATCACGTCGTATTGTTTTCCGTCGCGCTTGAAGCGCGTCACCTGCCGTCCACCGAGCATGGTCTCCAGCGTACGTCCAATGGCGCTGGTGTCGGCGCCGACGGCAGCCACCTTGTCGCGATCGACATCGACCACCAACTGCGGCTTGTTGAGTTTGAGATCAGTATCAAGGTTGACAAGGCCCGGATACTTGCGTGCTCGAGCCAGCAGCTTGTCGACCATGCGATCCAGCTCCTCGTAGGTCGGCGCCTGAATCACGAACTGAACCGCCGGGTTGCGGAAATTCTGCCCGAGCGACGGCGGATTGATCGGAAACGCCAGCACGCCGGGCATCTCCGCGAACATTCTGGGCGCCAGTGATTTTGTGATGTCGATAGAACTCCGCGTGCGCTCATCCCACAGGCTCAGCTTCAAAAACGATATCGCCGAGTTGACCGGGTTGGGGCGTTCCAGCCCGGGAGCCACCGATACAAAATACGTCGTTATTTCCGGCACATCAGCATAAATTTTTTCCCATAATTTGGCGTACGAGTCGGTGAAATCCATCGTCGATCCATCGGGCGCCGCCAGCACACCTATAAAAAATCCGCGATCTTCCAGCGGTGACAATTCCGACTTGAGTGTGTAGCCAAACCCCGTCATCACGCCCAGCACAGCCACATAGCCAATCACCACCAGTTTACGCCGCCCCAGCACCCAACTGAGGGACCGGCGGTAGGCTTTGTTCAGCGCCACAAAAAAACGCTCGCTCAGCTTGTATAGCCTGCCATGACGCGCCTCGTGCCGAAGTAACTTTGCGCACATCATCGGCGTCAACGTGAGCGACACAAACCCGGATACCAAAACCGCCATCGCCACTGTCAGCGCAAACTCTGTGAACAGTTTGCCGGTGTTGCCGGTAGCGAACACCAACGGCACGAATACGGCAGCCAGCGTCACCGTCATCGCCATCACCGCGAAGGCAATCTCTCGGCTACCCTGTATCGCGGCCTTGAAGGGCGGCACACCCTCTTCAATGTGGCGATGGATGTTTTCCAGCACCACGATGGCATCGTCCACCACCAGGCCGATGGCCAGCACTACGCCAAGCAGCGTAAGAATGTTGATGGTAAAACCGAACATCCAAAGAAAAAACGCCGCGCCGATCAGCGACACCGGTATGGTGACAAATGGAATCAGCGTGGAGCGGAATGAGCGCAAAAACAGAAAGATCACCAGCGTCACGAGCACCATCGCCTCGATAATGGTGCGGTACACCGCCTTGATCGACGACTCGATAAACAACGAACTGTCGAAAGCAATCTGCAACTTCATGCCTTCGGGTAGATTCGCGGTAATACTCGGCACCTGCGCTTTCACCGCCTGTGCCACTGCCAGTGTGTTGGCGGTGGATTGCTTGACGATGCCCAATCCCACCGCCGGATTGCCGTTGACGCGCAAGCGATTGCGGTCGTCGGCAGCGCCCAGTTCAGTGCGGCCGATGTCGCGCAGGCGTACCGGATAGCCGCGCGATTCAGTAATGATCAAATTGTCGAATTGCTCTACTGTGCGCAGATCGGTTTCAGTCAGCACCGTGAATTCACGACTCGAACTTTCGATCCGCCCTGAGGGAATTTCGACATTTTCGCGCCGCAACGCATTCTCGACATCGACCGGCGTCAAGCCAAACCCCGCAAGACGGTCGCGGTCAATCCACAGTCGCATCGCGTACTTGCGCTCCCCGCCAATAATCACACTGGCAACGCCCGGTAGCGCCTTCAGCGTATCGGCGACATATCGATCCGCGTAATCAGTAATAAACAGCGGGGTGTGGCGTTCGCTGGAAAACGCCAGCCACAGTATCGCCTGCGCATCGGCTTCGATCTTTTGCACGATCGGCTCGTCAACCTCATCGGGAAGCCGTCCGCGCACTCGCGCCACGCGGTCGCGCACATCGTTGGCGGCGGTGTCGGGGTCGCGTTCAGGCACGAACTCGATCGAGATCGTGCTGACTTCCTCGCGCGACACCGATTTAATGGTGCGCACGCCTTCAATGCCGGAGAGTGAATCCTCCAGCGGCTGCGTCACCTGCGATTCGATCACCTGCGGCGACGCGCCGGCGTACACCGTGCGCACCGACACCACCGGCGTGTCGATCTTCGGATATTCCCGCACCGACAGGCGCGTGAAAGCTACCACGCCCAGTAACACAATGACGAGACTCATCACGGTGGCAAGCACCGGTCGACGGATGCTGAGTTCGGGCAAAACCATGCGTGAGTTACTTAAAAATGAGCTCTGAGAAATTATTTCGCGACAGGCGCTATAGCCGCCGGTGCCGCAGCCTTGGCAGGCTTATCGGGAACAATGCTCACTGTCGCGCCCGGCTGTAATGCCGGCTGATTTTCGGTGATCACTATGTCGCCGGCAGCGACACCCTGCGTGATCTCGACTTCGCCCGGACGACGCGCGCCGAGCTTGACCTCAACGCGCTCCGCCTTGCCAGCCACCACCTTGAACAAAAAATATTTGTCACCGCGGGGATTAATCGCCTGCTCCGGCACGATCACCACGTTGGCGCGGCTATCGAGTTGCAGGCCCACGCGCACGAACATGCCGGGCTTTAACTTTGCGCCTGGATTCGGCACGCGCGCGCGCAGCATCACGGTGCGGGTTTTTTCGTCCAACGACGTTTCCACCGCGTACACGCGCCCCTGAAAGGCCTCGTCGGCGTAGGCATCGACGCGCACGCGCACCGGCTGATCGCGCGTGATTTTGCCGAGGTAGGTTTCCGGGATACGAAAATCCAGTTTCATCACGTCGATCTTGTCCAGCCGCGCGATGTCGTCGCCCGCGCGCAGGTACGCACCCGCGCTGATCTGGCGCAGGCCAACCATGCCGGCGAACGGCGCGCGCAATTCGGTTTTCGCCATGCGCGCTTCGTCCTCCTGCCGCCGCGCGGTGGACTTGCGCCATGCTTCGCGCGCATCGTCCAGCGCCTGCTGGCTGATGAAATTTTTCTTGTAGAGTTCAGTGGAACGCTCCGAGCGCTGCAACGCAAGGCGCTCATCGGCGCGGCTCGCTTCGAGTTGCGCGCCCACTTCCGCCGCATCCAGCGACACCAGGCGCGCGCCCGCCGCCACCGGCTGGCCTTCAATAAAATGTATCGCCGCCACGCGTCCCGCGACTTCGGGACGAATCATTACCGATTCATTGGCGACCAGCGTGCCCACCGCGCTGATTTCATTCGCCAGCGTGACAGCTTGCGCGGGCACGGCCTTCACCGACAGCACCATCATGGGCTTGGCGGCGGGTTTGTCCGCGGATTTCGATTTGGCGTCCTGTGCAACCGCCGGCTGACAAGACAGCACCGCGCATAACAGGGCGGTGAAAGATGAATGCCTCATGAGATAAACCTGATTTCCGGTGAAAGCTGCGATCACCCGGTCATTGTAAGCCTTCCAACTGCCGTCAGGACATCAACCACGCGAGTGGGTGGCCACAGACGCTTGTTCGAGCAAACGCAGAAGCGCGCGCGCCTTGTCGAAACTTTCCTGATA
>VFLF01000260.1 GCA_009885185.1 Nitrosomonadales bacterium
AAGGATTGTCTCGCCGGCCAGTTCATGAGTTTCGCCCCCAAGAGCACGCTGATTTTTCAGATACCCGCCGAGGCCTACACCTTTGACAACAAACGTTGCGGCTGGGAAACCATCCCGCCGATGCTGGAGCGCGGCTCGCCGCTGCGCACCGGGCATCTGCGCGATCCGCTCGGGCCTGAAACGCATTTCGCCAGCGAATCGTTCATCGACGAATTGGCGCATGCCGCCAACACCGATCCGGTGGCGTTTCGCCTGAAATATTTAACGAGGGAACGCGACGTGGCGGTGATTAAAGCCGCCGCGCAAAAAGCCAACTGGAAAACCGGCGAGCGCGGCAGCCGCGGCAAGGGCAATCTCATGCGCGGACGCGGCTTCGCTTACACCGAGCGCAACGGAACCGTGGTCGCGCTCGTCGCCGAAGTCGAAGTCGAACGCAAAACGGGCCGCATCTGGGCGAAAAACTTCTGGTGCGCGCACGACTGCGGCCAGATCATAAACCCCGGCACGATCCTCACCGTGATCGAAGGCAATATCGTGCAGGCGCTGTCACGCACTTTGATCGAAGAAGTAAAATTTGATCAAAATCAAGTGCTTAGTATAGATTGGGCAACCTACCCCATTCTCGAGTTGGCGGACGCACCGGAAAGCATAGAGATCGCCTTGATCGACCGCCCCGACATGTCACCGCAAGGCGCGGGCGAACCGTCGCATCGCACCGTGCCTGCAGCAGTGGCCAATGCAATCTACGATGCCACCGGCGTGCGCCTGCGCAAGGTGCCGCTGACAGCGCAACGGATGCGGGAGGCGTTGGCGCGGGGATAGGTTACTCCGGCAACTTCGTCGATTGCCAAGTGACCATTAGCCACTTGCCGCCCTTGTTGGCATAGACATCAGTGAAGCGCACACCGAAGCTGTTCGGCTTGCCGTTGGAGTTGACGCTGATGCGCGCGATGCCGGTCAACACCACCGCGTCGCCGCAATCCTGAGCCTTCACTTCGGAGGGAACGACCGAGGTGTAGACGGTCTTGCCGGATAACATCGCCTCAATCAGGCTTTGCTTGGTGTCCTGCCGCGCCGAGGAATGGGTGTAGACGAGGTCGTCGGATATCAATTCGTTCAGCGTGGCTGCGTCACGCTGCCCCATTGCGGCCATGCGTTTTTTGTCGAGTTCGATGATCATTTGTGCGTTGCCGGCCATGTCTTGCTCCTTGTGGCATTGATGGGACTGCAAAGTTTACTGCGGCTCGACGCCAGCGGATTTCAGCGCCGACTTCCAGATCGCCAGTTGTTCCTTCATATAGGTCGCCAGCGCCTGCGGCGTGGACGATCGCGCAATGAATCCCTGTCTTAGCATCGGCTCCCTTACCGTGGATTTGGACAGCGTTGCGACCATTTCCTTGTTCATCCGCTCGACGATATCCCTCGACAACCCCGCAGGGCCGACCAGCGCAAACCACGGGCCGATCGGAAACTTGCCCTGCCCCGCCTCCGGAAATGACGGCACGTCAGGCATCAGCGGGCTGCGTTCGTGGAATGTCGTCGCGAGTACCCGCAGCCGGCCTTCCTTCACATGCGCCGACGCGGTGGTGAACGTGCTATTCATGAACTGTATGCGTCCGGACAGTAGATCGACCAGCGCCTCGGGCTCCGACTTGTAGGGCACGACATGCATCTGCAGGCCGTTATTCACCGCGAACATGGCGGTGGACACCAGCGCATAGGTATTGCCCGCCGCATAGTTGATGGTTTTCGGATGGGCCCTGGCATGGGCGATGAATTCGGCAATGGATTTCGCCGGCACCGACGGATGCACCACGATAAAAAACGTGTTGTCGCCGAGGAAGGTCACCGGGGTGAAATCCGCCATCACGTCGTACGGGGGCTCCTTGCGCATATGGGGCACCACGGCCAGCGGGCTGTTGGTGCCGAACAAAAAGGTGTGGCCGTCCGCAGTGGCACGCTTCACCTCCAGCGCCGACAGCGCGCCGTCCGCGCCCGGCTTGGGAATCACCACGACCGGCTGTCCGATGGACTGTGACAGATCATTGCCCGCGATGCGCGCCAGCACGTCGCTGGCCGAGCCTGGCCCGAAAGGAATGACAAAGCGGATCGGCCGTGAGGGGTACGCTTGCGCGTTAACGGCGATATGCGGCAAAACAAGAACAGCGGCAAACAGACTGGCCATCAGCATTCGCATTTCGATTCTCCCCTGTGTGATTTATGCCAAACCACGCCGCCACTGAAGCATTATCAATCGGCTTTTGCGCCTGCAGCCCTGACAACCTTGGTCCACTTCGCAATCTCCGCGCGCAAAAACTCCGCGCAAGCTTCCGGCGAATTACCGACAGGCTCGGTACCCAGCGCCGCGAACCGCTCCTTCACCGCCGGGCTATATACCGCCTTGACGATTTCGCCATTGAGCCGCGTGATGATATCGCGCGGAACGCCCGCCGGCGCGAGCATCATGTACCAGCCGGTGACCTCAAAGCCGGGCACGCCGGACTCGGACACCGTGGGAATCTCCGGCGTCAGCGACAACCGCTTCGGCCCGGTGACCGCGATCCCGCGCAACCGCCCGGTCTTGATCGGCATGATTGCCGCGGTGGTGCTGCTGATCATCACATCGGTCTCGCCACTCATCAGCGCGGTGGCGGATTGTGCCGCGCTCTTGTACGGCACATGCACCAGCGTGGTTCCCGTCATGTGTTGAAACAGCACGCCGCCCAGATGATTGGCGCTGCCGTTGCCGGAAGAGCCGTAGGTGACTCGTCCCGGCTTGGCCTTGGCGAGTGCAATCAGATCCTTCACGGTTTTCACCGGCACGCTGGGATGCGTGGACAAAAAATACTGCCCGGTGGTGAGTTGCGATATCGCGACAAAATCTCTCAGCGTGTCGTAGGGCAGTTTGGCATGCAGGCTGGGATTAATGGATAGCTCCGGCGAGGACGTCATCAAGGTATAACCATCCGCTGCGGATTTCGCGACTACTTCGGTGCCGATCACCGTGCCCGCGCCGGGCCGGTTCTCGACAACCACCGGCACGCCCATCTGTTCAGACAGTTTCTGCGACACGATGCGCGCGGTCACATCGGTGCCGCCGCCGGGGCCGAGCGCCACGATCATGCGTATCGCACGGTTCGGGTAATTCTGCGCGGTCGCTTGCGTTGCCGCCGCGCAAAGGCCGACCGCGGCCCACCACATCGCACGGCGCCTCATCGCGCCGCCTTGCCCGCCTTATCGCTGGCGATGGATTTCGCCATCGCCAGCGAGGGCCGCAGGTGCATGTCTTGCGGCACCTTGATGCCGTCGGCCAGATGCCACTCCGAAAAACGATTCACCTTGTAGTTGTGCGGTTGCCATTTTTCCGTCACGTAATCAGGATCACAGAAATATTCCATCATGCCGCCCAGCGGATTGCGAAAATACCAGAAATACGCCGACGAGATCGGATGCCGGCCCGGCCCCACTGCCGTCAGCCAATCCTGCCGCGAGAAATGCAGGCCGCCGCCGAATACCTCATGCACGTCGTTCACTTCGTAGGCAAAGTGATGCAGATCGATGCCGCCGGTGCGGCTTTTCAGCATGAACAGGTTGTGATGATCGCAGCGCGCCGCGTAACGCATAAACACCGCGGCGCCGCCGGCGTAGCGATCCGACAGCCAAAAGCCGAGGCGCTTGACGTAAAAGCGTTCCGCCACTTTGACATCGGGCACGAAAAACGCCGCGTGGCCGATACGATGCGGCGTGGCGCGCACGTACGCCGCGCCAACCGCATCCACGCGCGCACGCGAGCGCGGCTGATTGAACACCGTAGGCTTGCCCTTGTTCCCTTTGCCCGGCGCAGCGGGCTTCCACACGCGAAAGCCGATGTGGATGCCGCTATCGTCGGTGGTGTGCAGCGTGCCGGCCTTGTCGAGCATGACCGCGCGATCACGCGCTAAATCCTCGCCCAGATTCACCAGATGCTTTTGATCCGACACGCCCCAGATGATTTCGCGAAAGTTGGAGTGTTCACTGATGCGCGGCGCCAAGCCCGGCGCGTTTTCCGTGCAGGCAATGACTTCGCCGCCCACGCCGGTCTCGTACACCTGTGCCGACTTGCCACGCCGGACGGCCTTCAGACCCCAGTCTGAAAACAATTTGCGCGCCAGCACGGCGTCGGGCGTGCCATACACTACGGATGCAATGCCGGTAAATGCCATGAGTGTTTCCGTCGCCTGAAATATTTCCTTCCCCGTCATTCCCGCGCAGGCGGGAATCCATGCAATGTCTCATACGGCACTGTGTTATGGATTCCCGCCTGCGCGGGAATGACGGGGTGGGGTTAGGGTCGCGTCAAAGCGAGATTTTGCCGCACTTAAGCCCGCATGGTAATTCGTCAGCCCTGAATAGTCACTATCGGGCAATAGCGGTTTCGCCCAACGACATTTCCCTTTACCATCGGCCCCTGATTATTTTGTGAAGCACCCGATGAAGCTATACACCGCAACCGCTTTGCTGCTGCTGGCCTCGCCGCTGGCGGCCCAGAACTATCCTGTCCGCCCAATACGCATGATGGTGCCCGCCGCCGCCGCGGGCGTCACCGACATCGCCGCGCGCGTGCTGACACCGCGTTTATCCGAAGCCTTGGGGCAATCGGTGGTGGTCGATAACCGCGCCGGCGCCGGCGGCATTATCGGCACCGACATCGTGGCCAAGGCTGCGCCTGACGGTTACACCTTGATGACGGCGTTTGACAGCTTTGTGTCCAATCCGTATGTGTTTAAAAAAGTGCCTTACGACACGTTGAAGGATTTTGCGCCGATTGCGCTGCTGATACGCGGCCCGCAAATTTTTGTGGCCACACCGAAACTCGGCGTGAAATCCTTCAACGAGTTCGTGGCCCTGGCCAAAGCCAAGCCCGGCTCGATACGCTACGCCACCGCGGGCGCCGCCACCTCCAGCCGCCTGTCGGTTGAATTATTCAAGGCGGTCAGCAAGCTCGACGGCACCACCATTTTCTTCAAGGGTGGAGGACCGGCGCTGAACGATCTGCTGGGCGGGCATGTGGATGTGATGATCGCTTCCGCCGGTCTGGTGTTGAGCCACACCAAAAGCGGACGCCTGCATGCGCTGGCGGTCAGCTCCAAAAACCGCACCTCGCTTGCGCCCGGCGTGCCGTCGGTAAGCGAGTTCTACCCGCAGTTCGAGGCGCAGTCGTGGGTGGGCATGCTGGCGCCCGCCGCGACACCGCGCGCGATCATTCTGCGCTTGAACACCGAGGTCAACAAAGTGCTGGCCGAACTGGACATCAAGGATCGTTTCAACACGCTCGGATACGAAATCGCCGGTACCACGCCGGAGCAATTCGGCGAATGGCTGCGTACGGAGTCGGTAAAATGGAGCAAGGTCATACGCGACAACAACATCACGGCGGAATAGCCGAGAGGAGCACGTCATGCTAAAAATCTGGGGCCGCAAGAATTCTATCAACGTACAAAAAGTGCTGTGGGCCTGCGGCGAGCTGAACCTGCCGTTCGAGCGCATCGACGCCGGCATGGCATTCGGCGTGAACAACACGCCTGAATACAAGGCGATGAATCCCAACGGCCTCGTGCCGCTCATCAACGACGACGGGTTCCTGTTGTGGGAGTCGCACGCGATTGTGCGCTACCTCGCGCGCAAGCACGGCGTGGGTACGCTGTGCCCCGCCGACGCGCAGGCCGCCGCCGATGCCGACCGCTGGATGGAATGGTTCAGCACGACGCTGTGGATCAATCTGCGCCCGGTGTTCTGGGATCTGGTGCGCACGCCGCCTGAAAAGCGCGACATGCCGCTGGTGGAATCCAGTCTGAAATCACTCACCGCGAATTTTCAGATGGTAGATGCGTGGCTCGCCCATCGCGAGTACATGGCAGGCAAGTCGTTCAGCATGGGCGACATTCCGATGGGTGTGTCGGCGTTCCGCTGGTACAACATGGATATCACGCGGCCCGCGCTGAAAAATCTCGACGCATGGTATGCGCGGCTGTGTACTCGGCCTGCATTCCAGCAGCACGCCATGCTGGCGCTTACATAAATTATTCAATAAAAACAAAAACTTACATATGAACGCCGCTGGAGCACCA
>VFLF01000470.1 GCA_009885185.1 Nitrosomonadales bacterium
GCCGGTTGCCTTCATTCGGGGTGTAGCTCAGCCTGGTAGAGTACTGCGTTCGGGACGCAGGAGTCGGAGGTTCGAACCCTCTCACCCCGACCAATTCTTTTTGTAGTCTTCTCCATCGCGGCCTTCCCAAGCCCTGTTTTTTCAGGGGCGGGCCGCTTTCCAGCCCCGCGCGCAACGCGCACTCGACGCCGGCGCGGGATTGCGGCAGACTTCCCCGGTCTCTTTCGCGAGCGAAGTCTGCATGAAATACCTTTTGCTGCTGGCGGGCGCCGTCTTGGTTTATTTCCTGGTACGTAAGGCGCTGCGCCGTCGTCACATCGCGCAACGCAAGGAGGGCGCCGGGCCCGAGGATATGGTTCGCTGCGAGGCCTGCGGCGTGCATCTGCCTCGCGGCGAAAGTCTGGCCGTGCGCGGACAATTCTATTGCTGCGTCGAGCATCAGCGTCAGCACGATCCGGGCGCTTAATCCCATGGCGGCACTCGCCGAAAGACAGGGCCGCTTGAACGTTGACGGCACAACGCTACCCGCCGGGTATCCAGAGCCGTACTGGCGTTCACTGCATTTTTTCAATATCTACCGCATGGTGGTTGCCCTGGTGCTGCTGGCAGGCGCCCTGTTCGGCCACGTGACATCGCATCTTGGATCGTACGACCGCCTGTTGTTCCTGCAGGTGTCGACCGGGTATTTCTTGTTCGGCATCGTGTGCGCCGGTTTTATCAGGACACGCTGGCAGTTCAACGTGCAACTGGCGGTGCAGGTCATCGCCGACATCTTTTTCATCGTGATCCTGATTTATGCCAGCAACGGCATTACCAGCGGCCTGGGATTGCTGTTGCTGACGACGCTGGCGGGGGCGGGTCTTATCAGCCGCGGGCGACTCACGCTGTTTTACGCCGCGGTGGCGAGCATTGCGGTGCTGCTTGAGCATACGTACGAGGTGTTTGTTTTTCAGGAGGGGGGCTCTCAATTCATCCAGGCGGGATTTCTGTCGATTGGCTACTTTGCCACCGCGCTGGTGGCGCACACGCTGGCGCGATTGACGTTGCAAAGCGAGCGCATCGCCGCTCAGCGCGAAATCGATCTGGCGAATTTATCAGAGGTCAACCGGCTGGTGATTCAGGACATGCCCGACGGCGTGGTGGTGGTGGATGGCGCGGGTGTCATCCGGCAGATCAACCGGCAGGCGGAAGCGTTGCTGGGGCCTTTAGAAACCGCGGGTGCCGCGGGCGCGCGCGAAGGCGTGTTGCTGATAGATTATGCGCCGCAACTGGCGGCGCATCTCGCGCGCTGGCGTTCCGGCGCCGCCGGTATGGAATCGGGCTATGCGGCGTCGATGGACGAACGGCACGCCCTGCGCTTTGTGCTGGTCGGTGATCAGCCGGAGTCGGGGACCGTTATCTTTCTGGAAGATCTCACCCGGGTGCGCGAGGAGGCGCAGCAGATGAAGCTGGCGGCCATCGGTCGATTGACCGCCAACATCGCGCACGAAATCCGTAATCCGCTGGGGTCGATCAGTCACGCGGCGCAGTTGTTGAACGAAGAGCCACAAACCTCCCCCACCACTCAACGGCTCCTCGGTATCATTCATGACAATACCCAGCGCTTGAACCGCATGGTCAACGACGTGCTCGGGCTTAATCGCGGCCAGGCGGCGCACCCGGAGATCATTGCCGTCGGCGAGTTCGCGCGGCGATTCGTGATGGAATTCGCCGAAACCGAGAATGCGGATGCGCGGGTGTTCACGGTACGTGCTGACGCCGCGCTGACAGTGATATTCGACCGCACTCATTTGAACCAGATTCTGTGGAACTTGTGCCGCAATGCTCTGCGGCATTGCCGTGGCAGACCGGGCAGTGTGGTTGTAGCGGCGCACGGGATGCGCGCGAGTCGTGTTGTAAAATTGGATGTCATTGACGATGGGCCAGGCGTGGCACCGGTCGTGCGCGGCAGCTTGTTCGAGCCGTTTGTGACTGCGGCGGCGGGCGGCACGGGATTGGGTTTATATATCGCGCGGGAACTATGCGTGGCCAACGGCGCGGCGCTGGATTACGTCGAAAGCGCCATGGGATCGCAGTTCACGTTGACGTGCAGGACCGGCAATTGATGGCCAAAGGGAACGCCGAGGGTGGAATGTCATGAGCGCAACCAACGCAAAAAGTCATGTGCTGGTAGTGGACGACGAGTCGGATATCCGCGAGTTGCTTGGCATGACGCTCGCACGCATGGGGGTGGAGTCGCACAGCGCCGCCACGCAGGCCGAGGCGCTGGCGCTGCTGGGCGCCAACAGCTACGACCTGTGTCTGACCGACATGCGATTGCCGGACGGCGACGGTCTCGCGGTGCTGGATTATGTCGCCAAAAACCATCCGCAGGTGCCGGTGGCGGTGATTACCGCGCATGGCAGCACCGAGAATGCGGTCGCGGCGCTGAAGGCAGGTGCGTTTGATTACCTTGCCAAGCCGGTGTCGCTGGAGCAGTTGCGCGCATTGATACGGTCGGCACTGAACTTGCCGCGGAACGGTCAGCCGTCCCGTGCGGGAAACGCGCCTGCGGACGCGGGCTCCACGCTGGTGGGAAATTCGTCGTTGATGCAGCAGGCGCGGCGCATGATCGATAAACTCGCTCGCAGCCAGGCACCGGTGCATGTCACCGGCGAGTCCGGCAGCGGCAAGGAGCTCGCGGCTCGGCTGATCCACGATCAAGGGTCGCGGCAGAATGCGCCGTTTGTGCCGGTCAATTGCGGCGCGATTCCGGAAAACCTGATGGAGTCCGAATTCTTCGGCTACAAAAAAGGCGCGTTTACCGGCGCCGCGGCTGATCGTGAAGGTTTTTTTCAGGCGGCAAATGGCGGCACGCTGTTTCTCGACGAGGTGGCGGATTTGCCGTTGCCGATGCAGGTCAAACTATTGCGCGCGATCCAGGAAAAAAAGGTGCGCAAAGTAGGATCGACCACGGAGGAGAACGTCGACGTGCGCATCATCAGTGCTACTCACCGCAATCTGGCGGACGAAGTCAAGAACGGTGTGTTCCGGCAGGACCTCTATTACCGGCTTAACGTGATCGAATTGCGCATGCCCAGTCTTCGTGAGATGCGCGAAGACATACCGTCGCTGGCGGCATTGTTGCTGGCGCGGCAAGCTGCCGATGGCGCCGTGCCGCGGCTCGCGGTGGGCGCCGTGGCCGCGCTGCAAAAATATGATTTTCCAGGCAACGTGCGCGAGCTTGAAAATATTCTGGAGCGCGCGCTGGCGCTGGCCAGCGGGGAAGAAATTGTCGAGGACGACCTGGGTCTGCATGAAGTGACCCAGGGCGCGGCCGGCGACAGTGCTCACGGTGGCCATGGTGCAGACCTGCCGCACCTGTCGTTGCCGGAAAAGCTTGAAAGCATCGAGCGGCGGGCGATTATGGACGCGTTGGTCAAGACGCGTTACAACCGCACGGCGGCAGCGAAACTGCTGGGCGTGAGTTTCCGTGCGTTGCGTTACCGCATGGAACGCCTCGGCATTAAAGACGAACTCGACGCGAAGGGTTAACCCTGGGAACGGTAATTGACCGCTTGATGCGTTCGCAACTATTTGAGTGACAGAAAATTTTTTATGCTAACGACCTTCAGCGATTGGGCGAAAGCGCTGCGAGGCGGATCGCACGGTTCTGACGGCGCATGGCTTCGTTGCAACTCCTCGGAATACATTGAGTATTCCTCGTCGTTGCGCCTTGCCCTGCACCGCCATAACCGCACGCTCCACCCCGTCCAACTACCGTTTCCAGGTTGAACCCTGATCGCCGGAAAACCGGTGTGTACATGTTAAAATTCGCGGTGAAGC
>VFLF01000880.1 GCA_009885185.1 Nitrosomonadales bacterium
GGTAGGGCAGTTGTTTGTCGTCGCCCGGCAGGATTTTGACTTTGACGCGCATGCCAATTTTGACGTTCATGGCGTCGATGCCTTCAACGCGGCTCATCATGCGAAAGCCCTCATCGAGATCGATCAGCGCGATGTTCAGCGGCGTTTCGCCTTTGTAATGCGTGGCGGTGGTGGCGTAGACGGTGCCCACGCCCTTGGAGACGCGCCACTCAATATTGGTGCTGCCGCTGCCGGGCGCGGCGACGCGCGGGTAAAAAAAGGCCTGGTTGTCGTCTTTGCAGACTTGATAGGCGAGCTCGCCTTTTTTGCAATGCTCGAGGTACGTGCCGAGCGGGGACTGCTTCATTAAATCCGGAATCATGAATACGCTCCTGAAAATGCCGGGAAGGGAATGGGTGCTGCAGGAAAAAGAAAAACGCGGGGAATCATAACGCAGGCCGGCGGTGGTGACACGCCTTCTATTCACCAACGCCGACAAAAGCGATACCCAGTGCAACCACAGCGGCAATGGCAATTGCCACGATAAGAACTCTGCGTTCGGGATCCCGCCACGCCATGCGCGCGCGCGCGGCCAGGGATAACTGTCGAATGCTGCTGTTGGAGGTGTCGAAATTTTCGCCTTGCGCGACGCCCTGCGACGGCTGTTCCACGAGCCGCTGATACGCATCACTGGAATCGAATCGCGGCGACAGGATCAGATGCACGCCGGTATCCGTGGCGCGGGTGCGCATGGCCGTGGCGGTCATCACGGCGGTTTTGTCTGCCGCGAGCGTGCGCGTGGCCGTCGCCGCGCCGGCGGTCATCATCGTTTTGATCGCATCGGCATTGGGTACCGTTCGCGTCGCGCCGATGTCCATGACTTGTGTTTTGTCGGCGCTGTCGTTGACATCAAGGCGCAGCGTCGCCTCGCCCGACCAGTCGGCAACGGGCGGCAGTGCCGCCGCGCACGCGCGCAGATCGTCCGCGAGTTCCGCCGCGCTCTGGTAGCGCAACGCCACGTCTTTTTCGAGCGCCTTGCCGATGATCAGATCGAGCATCACCGGCAGCGACGGATTGACCACGCTGGGGTTACGCGGCGTGACGGTGGCGATGTTATGCATGAGCTGTGTCACCTGCGGCGCGGTAAAGGGCGGCTCGCCCGTCGCCAGTTCGTAGAGCATGACGCCCAGCGAAAAGATGTCGGAGCGATGATCCGTGCGTTCGCCCGCCACCTGTTCCGGCGACATGTATTTGGGCGAGCCCAGAATCGCGCCAGTGCGGGTCTGGATATCCGACTCGCGTATGCGGGCGATACCAAAATCCATGATTTTGACGTGCCGGCCGCGCACCACCATGACGTTGCCGGGCTTTACATCGCGATGCACCACGCCGCGTTCGTGCGCGAACGCGAGGCCCTCGGCCACCTGCGCGAGGATGTCCAGCGCCAGAGGCAGCGGCAACGCGGCGCGGCCCTGTTTCATCATTTCGCGCAGTTCGATGCCGTCGATCAACTCCATCGCCATGTAGGCGATGGCGCCTTCGCGTCCGATATCGTGTACGGTCACCACGTTCGGGTGATTCAGCCCGCCTGCTGCCTTGGCCTCCTGATAAAAGCGCGCCTCGTATTCGGCGCGCTCGCCGGCGTCGTCCGACATGATGATGGTTTTGATCGCCACCGTGCGGTTGAGCAAGGGGTCTTCCGCGCGGTAGACGACGCCCATGGCGCCGCGTCCGAGTTCCGACACAATGCGGTAGCGTCCGAGTTGGGTGAGAGGCGCTGTGGTCATGGTTGCAAGTCCGGCGAAAGACCCGTTAAAGACCCATCTGCCGGCGCAGATCGCGCCAGTGGTCGCCAATGGATTTTTCCTGCGGCTCCGCTTGCGGTTTGCGCGGAACGCGCGCCGGGACTCTGGGCCGCTCGAACGTGTGGGTGATGGTGGTTTCCTCTTTGGAGGCGAGATGGATGTCCATGCGCAACGGCGGGAACGTGGTGTTGCGTATTTCGACCGTATGCGGGCCGGGTTTCAGTTCCAGGCTTTGCAGCGGCGGCGTGTTGCCCTTGAGGATGCCGTCCACGTAAATCTCGCCGCCGGGTTTGATGTTGAATTTGATAATGGCTGGCGGCACGTAAAGCAGTGCTTGCACCACCGCGCGGCCGGCGAAGCCCAGGCCGAGGATGCCCGCGACCATCAGGCCGCCGGTGAGCATCAGCTTGCGGCGGCGCGCGGGCGCTGCCTGTGGATCGAGCGCAAACAACTCGTGCGTGCGCACATTGCGGTCGGTGAACACGCCGGCGGGGGTGAGGTCGCGTGCATGGCCGGGCGCGCGCGCCTGCAACGCTTCGTGAAAGGAGCGCGATACCATAAAGCGCCCCGGTTGCGCAGCACCGGCAACGATCAGTGCCGTCGCAATACCATCACCGGTGAGGCCGGCGCCGCGTTGGGCATCGGTTGAGGGCGTGACGGGGCCGTGATTGACGCCGATGCACAGCGGCAGATCGGTGGCGGCAGACTGGCAGCGTTCCGCCAGCGCCAGCGCGTCGCCGGGATGGCCCGGCGATATGATGGCGATCGCCACGCCGTCCGGGAGTTCGAGCACGATACGTTCCGCGGCGGGCAACGGTTGCAGCACCGTCGCGACCAGCGCATCGAGCGCCGACCTGAGCCGGGTCTGCTCCGCCACCGGTCGGCTGGCGAATGTTTGAATCTTGAGAACGATGGCGCTGGCGGACGTGGGCATGTAGCCGATTTCAATTAGTGCAGTGGCAGCGCGGGCTGCGTTGGCGGCATTTTACCAGTGGAAACTTCGCTGTTTGCGGAATTCTCCGCCCCGATGCGTTTGCGCGGCAAACAGACAAACCCGTAAAATAGTTTTCCTCCTGTTGGTTTTCTCCTACAAGCGACGCATTATGAACAAGCTGCTGGGCATGCAGGCCTTTGTGAAAGTCGCCGACAGCGGCAGCTTTACGTCCGCGGCGGCGCAGTTGGGCGTGTCGGTGTCCGCCGTGGCGAAGGCCGTGTCGCGGCTGGAGGAGGAGCTCGGCATCCAATTGCTGGTGCGCTCCACGCGCAAGCTTGCGCTGAACGACGATGGCCGCGATTACTACGCGCGCTGTTTGCAAATTCTTAACGATATTGAAGACGCCGAGGCGTCGCTGAAAAGCGCGGGCGAGACGCCGAAGGGTCAGTTAAAGTTGTCGTTCCCGGCCTTGTTCGGACGGCTGACGTTCCTGCCGCGCGCGGCGGAATTCAACCAGCGTTATCCCGACATCGTGCTGAATGTGAGCCTCGCCGATCAGCAGGTGGATTTGATCGAGCGCGGTCTTGATCTCGCGGTGCAGGTGGGCGAAATCAACAACCCGCGTTATGTGGCGCGGGTGTTGAATCGCGGGCAGCGTGTCACGTGTGCATCACCCGCTTATTTCAAAGTGCATGGCGAGCCCAAAACGCCGGAAGACCTCGCGCGGCACGGCTGCATCGCCAGCGCGCTGTTTCCGGTGTGGCCGTATCACGTCAAGGGCAAGCGCATCGAGATGGCCGTGCGCGGGCCGCTGATACTGACCGGCGGCGACGCAGTGCGCGAGGCCGCGTTGCTGGGGCTGGGCGTGGTGCAATCGAACTGGTGGACGGTGCGTCACGATTTGGCCAGCGGCGCACTGGTGGAAGTGCTGAAACCCTATGCAGTGGAAGGCCAGCCGATCAGCGTGGTGTATCCGCCGACGCGGCACGTGCCGCGCAAGCTGCGGGTGATGATCGATTTTCTGGTGGAAATTACACGCATCCCAGCAGGCGCGGACAAGCAATAATAGTTGAGATTTTTTTCAAGGAGAAACGCATGCGTTTAGGCTACTTCACCATGCCGCTGCATCCCGAGGAGCGCAACTGTACCGAGACGCTGGCGGAAGACCGCGAGGCGATCATCCTCGCCGACAAGCTGGGTTTTTACGATGCCTTCGTCGGCGAGCACCTGACGGAAAAAACCGAAAACGTCACCAGCAGTTTGTTGTTTTTGGCGACGCTGATCAGTGACACCAAAACCATCAAGCTCGGCACCGGCACCTGCAATCTGTCGCAGCAGCACCCGGTGATTTTCGCCTCGCATGCGGCGATGTTCGATCACCTCGCGAAGGGGCGGTTTATTTTCGGCATCAGCGCGGGGGCGTTGCCGTGCGATGCCGAGGCGCTGGGCAATCTCAACGAGGATCGCAACAAGATGTTCGCCGAAAGCATCGAGGTGATTCTGGCGATCTGGGAGCGTGATCCGCCGTACAACATCGACTTTCCGAATAACCGCTACAAGGTGTCGGTGGAAAAAATGCAGGATGCCAACATCGGGCGCGGGCATCTGTATAAGCCCTATCAAAAGCCGCGACCGGAAATCGTCGGCACGGTGGTTGCGCCTTTCTCCAAGGGTGTGATCCACATGGGGCAGCGCGATTTTCATCCGCTGTCGGCGAACTTTTTGTTTTCCAAATGGCTGCCGAGCCACTGGGCCAATTACAGCGAAGGCAAGAAAAACGCCGGGCAGGTGGCCGATCCCGCCGACTGGCGCATCGCGCGCACCATCTTTGTCGCCGACGACGAAGCCACGGCAAAACGCTACGGGCGCGACGATCCGCGCAGCCCGTACCGTTATTACTGGAAACAACTCACCTATAAAATGATGAAGGCCAAGCGCCACGTTATTTTCAAGAACGATCAATCCGAACCCGATTCAGCGATCACCGAAGATCGCGTGCTCGACAATCTGGTGATCTACGGCACGGTGAACAGCGTCGTCGATCAGATATTGAAGTTGCGCGAAGAAACCGGCGACTTCGGCGAGATCGTTTACGCCGGTATGGATTGGGTCGATCCGGCGCTGGCGAAGCGTTCGATGGAATTGATGGCGAATGAAGTGATGCCGCGCGTAAACCAGGCGATCGCAGCGGAAGGTGCTGCTAAAAAAGTTGCATAAGTATCTGTTTTTAAACAATATTTAATTAGAGGGATGACAATGGAGCAAGGGCTGCTTTCCGATGATCGACGATGCGGCGCTGTTCGCGGGCGTAGTGACGCGGCTGTTCGGCCAAGGGATGAACCCGCGATGAAGCGCATTTTCATTGCGGCGGCGCTCGCGCTTTCACCTTGCTTATACGCGGGTGCCGCGTTCGCGCAGGCCACCGAGGTTTACCCCGCGCGCCCGATACGCCTGGTGAATTCGCTGTCGGCCGGTTCCGCAGGCGACCGCATGGCGCGCCAGTTTGCCGATGCCTTGTCGCCGCGCGTGAATCAAAAGGTGCTGGTGGATAACCGCCCGGGTGACGGCGGCAACATCGCCGCGCTGGCGGTGGCCAAGGCCCCGGCGGATGGTTACCTGCTGTTGTTCAGCTCCACCGCGTCGCTGGCGATCCAGATGACTTATGGTAACTCTGGCGCGGGCACGCTGGCCTACGATCTGCGCCGCGACTTCGCGCCGATCTCCACGGTGGCGCAGATACCCAACGGTTTTTTTGTCACGCCGGTGTTCGCGGGCGATACCTTGCAGGCACTGGTCAAAGAGGCCAAGGCGCAGCCCGGTAAATTGACCTGCGCCTCGTCTGGCGTGGGCGGTCTGCTGCACCTGACCTGCGAGCTGTTCAAAAAATCCGCCGGGGTGGATGTGCTGCACGTGGCCTACAAAGGCTCGACGGCGTTTCTGCCCGAACTGGTATCCGGGCGCATCACGCTCGCCTTCGACAACGTGCCGGTGTACGTGCCGCTGGTCAACGCGGGCAAGCTCAAGATACTCGCGGTCACTTCGCAAAAACGCGCCTCGGTGCTGCCGTATGTGCCGACTACCGCCGAACTCGGCATGCCGCAACTGGAATCGATGGGCTTGTTCGGCCTGCTCGCGACGCTGCGCACGCCGGACGAGGTGGTAAAAATGTTGAGCACCGCGTCGGTCGCGGCGCTGCAACAGCCCAACTTGCGTGCGCAAAGCGCGAAAGAAGGCGTAGAACCGGGCGGCAGCGCGCCGCAAGGTTTGCGCGCGCAGATCGACAGTGAAATCAACAAATGGGCGCGCGTGATTAAAGACGCCAATATCGGGCGTGAGTGATGTTTTGTAACCATCTGTTTTTAAATAATAATTTATGATATCTCGCACGGCGCTTGGCGCCATGGGAAGCGCATTCATTGCTCTGACAGCAAACGTCGCCGCACAAAACTTTCCCTCGCGTCCGATCCGCATGATTACCGCCACCACCGTCGGTTCCGGCCCGGACGTGATTGCGCGATTGTTGGCGGCGCGGCTCACGGAGTCGCTGGGTCAGCAGATCGTGGTTGATAACCGCGCGGGTGCCAGCGGCCTGATCGGCGCGGAGCTGGTGGCGCGTGCCGCGCCCGACGGCCACACGCTGTGGATGGCGACGATGACGCAACTCATCAGCACCACGCTGTATCAGCGACTTCTGTTGTCGAAGGAGTTCGCGCCGGTGGGGCAGGTGGCGTCCACGCCGTTTGTGATCGTGGTGAGCGCGGGGCTGCCGATCAAGACCATCGCGGAACTCATCGCCTATAGCAAAGCGCGGCCGGGGCAGGTGTTGTATGGCTCCGGCGGGCAGGGCACCACGCCGCATCTGTGCATGGAGTTGTTTAAATCCATGACCGGCGCCGACCTCACGCATGTGCCGTACAAAGGCAGCGCGATTGCATTGACCGACATGATGGGCGGGCAGATGCACAGCACCTGCGCGGCGGCGCCGACTGCCAGTTCGTTTATTCAAACCGGCAAAGTGCGCGTGCTCGGTGTCACCACGCGCACGCCGACCAAACTGGCGCCGGGCGTGACGCCGATCGTGGAAACCGTGCCGGGGTATGTGCTGGAGGGATGGTACGGTCTGCTCGCGCCGCTCAATACGCCGAAAGCGATCGTGGATCGCATCAATCAGGAAGTGGCCAAAGCGCTTAAAATTCCGGACTTGCAGGAACGGCTGATCGCGGTGGGCGCGGAAGCCGCGCATACCTCGCCGGCGGAATTTGGCGCGTTTTTGCAGCGCGAGAATACGCGCTGGAGCAAAGTGTTGAAGGATGCCGGCATCAAGCCGTCGCCGTAACCAGGGAATACCATGAATTTTCGTTCAAATGCCATCACGATGAGCGCCGCACTGGCGGTCGTCGCGTCATCAGTCGCCTTCGCACAACCCGCACAACCCGCACAACCCGCACAACCCTACCCCTCGCGCCCCATCCGTCTGCTGACGCCCACGGCCGCGGGTTCCGGCTCCGATGTGGTGGCGCGCATTATCAGCGGCAAACTCACCGAGGCACTGGGCCGGCAGATCGTGGTGGATAACCGCGCGGGCGTCAGCGGCTTGCTCGCCGCCGAGATCGTCGCCAAGGCCGCGCCCGATGGTTACACGCTGGGCATGACCACGCTCACGCAACTGATGGCCACCGTGCTGTATCAGCGACATCTGCCCGACAAGGATTTCGTCCCGGTGTCACGCGTGGGGTCGACGCCGTTTGTGATCGTGGCGAGCCCGCAGTTGCCGGTGAAAACCATTCCCGAATTGATCGCCTATGCCAAGGCACGGCCTGGGCAGGTGCTGTATGCCTCCGGCGGGCAGGGTTCGACGCCGCATCTGTGCATGGAAATGTTCAAGGCCATGGCCGGCGTGGACATCATGCACGTGCCTTACAAAAGCAGCATACTCGCCGTTACCGAGATCGGTAGCGGGCAGGTGCAACTGCTGTGTTCCGCGATACCCACGCTGCACGCCACCATGCAAAGCGCCAAGGCGCGCCCGCTTGGCGTAACCTCGCGCGAGCCGAGCAAGCTCGCGCCCGGCGTGCCGGCGATCTCGGCCGCCGTGCCCGGATTCGACATGGACGGCTGGTACGGCATCATCGCGCCGGTGGGCACGCCGAAAGAAATTATTGCAAAGCTCAACGGCGCGTTCACGCAAGTGCTGAAGCTGCCCGACATACAGGAGCGCCTGCTCGGCGTCGGCGCGGAGGCGTTGACTTCAACACCGGCGGAATTCGGCGCATTTTTGAAAAACGAAACGCAGCGCTGGACCAAGGTGATGCGCGACGCGGGGATCAAACCGCAATAGAGGACGTAACGATGAAACGTGCGCTAATGGTGCTAATGGCGTTGATGTCACAGGCAGCGGCGGGGCTTTGCGCTGCGCAGTCACCTGCGCAAACGTATCCGGTTCGTCCAATCCGGCTGGTGACATCCAATCCGCCCGGTTCAGGATCGGACGTGGTGGCGCGCGTGATTGCGCCGCGCCTGTCGGAACTGCTGGGCCAGCAGGTCGTGGTGGATAACCGCCCCGGCGCGAGCGGACTGATCGCGGCGGAACTGGTGGCGCGCGCCGCGCCCGACGGCTACACGCTGTGGATCGTCACCATGACGCAACTGATCAGCACGACCACGTACGACCGGTTTCATCTGGCGAAGGGCTACGTCCCTATCGGCATGATCGGCGCGACGCCGTTCATCATCGTTACCGGGCCGTCGCTGCCGGTGAAAAGTACCGCCGAGTTCATCGCTTTTGCCAAAGCGAAGCCCGGCTTCGTCATGTATGGCTCCGCCGGCAACGGCACCAGCGGACACCTGTGCATGGAGCTGCTGCAATCGATGACGGGCCTGAAACTCGTGCATGTGCCGTACAAGGGCAGCATGATGGCGGTGACCGAAGTGATGGGCGGCCAGATGCACAGCACTTGCACCGCAGCACCGACGGTGTCGCTGGTGGCAAACCAGCCCAAGGTGCGCGTGCTGGGGGTGACTTCACCCAAGGCCACGGCATTGGCGCCCGGCGTGCCGACCATTGCCGAGACGCTGCCCGGCTTCGAGCTCATGGGCTGGTACGGCATGCTCACGCCGCCGGGCACGCCGCGGCATCTGGTCACGCGCCTGAATCAGGACATCACCAAGGCCGTCACCGCTGCCGACGTGCGCGAGCGCATGCTCACCGTGGGCGCGGAACCCACGCCCTCGTCGCCGGAGGAGTTCGGCGCGTTTTTGCAGAAGGAAACCGCGCGCTGGAGCAAGCTGCTGAAAGAGGCGGGGGTGAAGGCGCAGTAGCACCGGGATTTCAGGCGCTACGATTTCTTCCCGCCCAAAATCAACGAAGTCGCCGCCCAACTGATGAAGCTGTAAACCAGCGCGCCGAACACCGCCGGCCAGAAGCCTGCGATGCTAAAGCCTTTGACGAAAGAGGCGACGAACCACAGCAGCAGGCCGTTCAATACGAAGATAAACAGGCCCAACGTGATGACGGTGACCGGCAGGGTGAGCACAAACAAGATCGGGCGGACGATGGTGTTGAGGATGCTCAGAATCAGCGCGACGATCAGCGCGGTGTAAAACGATTCGATTTTGATCGAGCCGAAGATATACGGCAGCGCGAACAGGGCGGCTGCGTTGATGAGCCAGACCAGGAGTAGTTTCAGCATGTGCATCGATTCCTGCTTGAGTTTAAATCAGCACCAACACTGTCGTTCCCGCCTGCGCGGGAACGACAGGTGTGAGTTCATTTGTTATCCAGCGCTGTCAGTGCCAAATCGGTCAGCGCATTCAGCCAGTCGTGCCGCTCGTTCAGGCACGGGATGTAGTTGTATTCGCCGCCGCCGGCTTCGGTGAAAATCTGTTTGCCTTCGATGGCGATTTCTTCGAGGGTTTCGAGGCAGTCGCCGACAAAACCGGGGCAGATCACGTCGATGCGGCCGGTTTTTTGTTTGCCCAGTTCGGTGAGCACATCGGCGGTGTAGGGCTTGATCCATTGCGCGCGGCCGAAGCGCGATTGAAAACAGATTTGATACTGATGCTCGCCCAGGTTGAGCTTGGCGGCGAGCAGCTTGCCGGTGGTCAAACAATGCTGTTGATATGGTTCGCCGCGGTCTATGGTGTATTGCGGCACGCCGTGAAAACTCATCACCAGCTTGTTCGGGCGGCTGGCGGTGCGCATTTGAAATTCACGCACGCTGTTGGCGAGCGCATCGATGTAACCGGGGTGGTCGTGGAAATCTTCGACTTTGATGACTGCGGGATGGTAGTCGAGCGCTTTCATCGCTGCCGTGGCGGCATCCAGCGCGGTGGCGGTGCTGCTGCGCGCGTTTTGCGGGTAAAGCGGCAGCAATACAATGCGGTTTACATTTTTTTCTTTTAAAACAGATAGTTGCATCTTGAGAGACGGTTCGCCGTAACGCATGGCGTAATCGACGATGACGTCACGCCGTCCGCGTTCACCGAGGTAGCCGCTGACAAATTTGGCTTGCGCGCTGGTGTGTACGCGCAGCGGTGAACCTTCCTTGGTCCACACCGATGCGTAGCGCTCGGCCGCATCCTTGCTGCGTTTGGGCAAAATAAAACAGTTGAGAATGATCCACCAGATCGGGCGCGGTATTTCGACCACATAGGGATCGGAAAGAAATTCCTTCAGAAATTTGCCGACGGCCTTGGGTGTGGGTTCATCGGGCGTACCGAGGTTGATGAGAAGGAGGGCGGAGCGGTTTTCGGTCAAAATAAATATTACTCGGTGCGAATTAACATGGCTTAGTGCTGCGACAGCGCGCTCGACAGCAGCTTCGCCGTGATATCCACGATCGGAATCACGCGCTCGTACGCCATGCGCGTGGGGCCGATGACGCCGACGGTGCCGACGACTTTGCCATCGACTTCGTAGGGCGCGGTGACGACGCTGCACTCATCCAGCGGCGACAAGCCGGCTTCGCCGCCGATGAAAAGCTGCACGCCCTGCGCGCGGCTGGAGATATCGAGCAGTTGCAGAAGACCGGTCTTTTGTTCGAACAAATCGAACAGATTGCGCAACCGTGCCATGTTGGACGACAGGTCGTCGATATTGAGCAGTTTGTTTTCGCCGGAGATCAGCACCTCGGTTTCGGCTTCGGTGGCAACCTGGTTGCCGGCGTCGAGCGCCGCGGTCATCAGCCGGGTCATGTCTTCGCGCAACTCGCGCAGCTCTTGCTGAATGCGGCTGCGGATTTCAGCGAAGGTGAGTCCGGCGAAATGTTGATTAAGGAAGTTGGCGGCTTCGGTTAACTCGGCCGGCGAGTAGGCTTTATCGGTGAGGATGATGCGGTTTTGCACGTCGCCTTCGGGCGTGACGATGATCAGCAGCAGCCGCTTATCTGCGAGACGCAGAAATTCGATGTGGCGAAAGCCCGCGCTGCGTCGCGGCGTCACTACCACGCCGGCGAAACGCGTCAACTCCGATAGCATTTGGGATGCCGATGCCACCAGTTTTTGTGTGTTGTCGGGATGGAGCTGGCCTTCGAGCTGATTGATCTCGACGCTATCGAGCGGCTTGATGGTAAGCAGCGTGTCGACAAAAAAGCGGTAGCCGCGCGCGGTGGGCACGCGCCCGGCGGAGGTGTGCGGGCTGGCGATAAAACCCATGTCCTCAAGATCGGCCATCACATTGCGGATGCTCGCGGGCGACAGATCGAGCCCCGCGATCTTGGACAGCGCGCGTGAGCCGATCGGCTGGCCGTCGGCGATGTAGCGCTCGACCAGCGTTTTGAGCAGCAGCTGCGCGCGATCATTCATGGGCGTGTTCATTGGGGGTATTTTATACAGACTGCGCACAAAATGTAGCCGTGTTTGTTTGCGCCACCCTGGCGCGCCCGCCGTTCACCACAAGCGCCGGTTGTGGTTAAATGCAGACATGGAAAAATCCTTTAAAACCATAGCGCTGATCGGCAAATACAACAGTCCGGAGATTGCCGCGCCGCTGTTAAAGCTGGCGGGTTTTCTCGCCCAGCGCGGCATCACCGTGCTGATTGACAAACTGACCGGCGCGTACATCCCAAGTTCCCCCTATCCCATACGCGAGCTCGAAGACCTCGGACGCGATGCCGATCTGGCGATCGTGCTGGGCGGCGACGGCACCATGCTCAACATCGCGCGCACGCTGGCGCCGTACGACGTGGCGCTGGTGGGCGTGAACCAGGGGCGGTTGGGGTTCCTGACGGATATTTCGCTCGACACCATGTACGAGACGATTTCCAAAATACTCGATGGTCAGTGCGTCACCGAGGACCGCATGCTGTTACAAGGCGAAATTCATCGCGACGGCAAGCAGATCCTCGAAGTGCTGGCATTCAACGATGTGGTGGTGAGCAAGGGCATCGAAGGCAATATGGTTGAGTTCGAGGCGCGCATTGACGGCGAATCCATTTACCATCAACGCTCCGACGGCCTGATTATCGCCACGCCCACGGGTTCTACGGCTTATGCTTTGTCGGCGGGCGGACCGATCGTGCATCCCAGTTTGCGCGTGATTGCGCTGGTGCCGGTGTCGCCGCATACGCTGTCGAATCGCCCCATTGTGGTGAGCAGCGATAGCGTGATCGAGATAATTTTAAGCAGCGACAGTGATGCGCGCGCGCACTTCGACAGCCACTCGCACTTTGCGCTGCGCGAACGCGACCGTGTGATCGTGAAACGCTACTCGCACACCATCAGCCTGCTGCATCCGGTAGGACACAGTTATTACCGGATGTTGCGCGAGAAGCTGAATTGGAATCGGGAGTAGGTGCTGCGTGAGGCGTGAGGTGTCAGGCGTGAGGAGTCATTAGCGGCATGCTGCGTTCGCTTGTTATCCGCGATTTTGTCATCGTGGAAAAAATGGAGTTGGAGTTCGACTCCGGCTTTACCGTATTGACCGGCGAAACCGGCGCGGGCAAATCGATATTGATCGATGCGCTGGCGCTGGTGCTGGGCGCGCGCGCGGATGCGCTGGTGGTGCGCCAAGGCGCGGAGCGCGCGGAAGTGAGTGCGGAGTTTGATGTTTCTGCTCTCAGGGACGCAAAAAAATACATTCAAAAACAAGAACTTGCTGACGAAGGCGGCATGTGTCTGGTGCGACGGGTGATAGACGCCAGCGGTCGTTCGCGCGCTTTCATCAACGGCACGGCGGTGACGGCGACACAGTTGCGCGAGCTAGGCGAATTTTTGGTGGATATCCACGGCCAGCACCAGTATCAGTCGCTGGGACGCGCGGCGGCGCAGCGCGAGCTGGTGGATGCGTACGGCAAGCTTGATGCGCTGGCCGGCAAGGTGGCCGAGTTGCACCGCGACTGGCGCGACAAGACCGAGCGGCGGCGCGCGTTCGAGACCAACGCGGCGGCGTATGTGGCGGAGCGCGAGCGTCTGGAATGGCAGGTGAACGATCTGGCGCAACTCGAATTCAAAGCCGAGGAATGGCCGGAACTGACGGCGGAACATTCACGCCTTGCGCACGCGGCGAGTTTGATTGAAGCTGCCGAGTTCGGCATGGAAACCTTGTCCGAAGGCGAGGGCGCGAGTCTCGCGCAAGTCAACGGCGTGATTGCGCGGCTGAAAAATTTACTCGACTACGATCCGAAATTGAAAGACGTGCTGGATGTGCTGGAACCCGCGCAGTTGCAGTTGCAGGAGGCGGTGTACAGCCTGCGCCACTACCAGCAAAAGCTCGACCTCGACCCCAAGCGCCTGCGCGATGCCGAGCAGCGTATGGAGGCGATACACTCCGCCGCGCGCAAATACCGCACCGAACCGGAGCAATTGCCCGACATGCTGGCGAAAGCGCGCGCGCGGCTGGACGAGCTTTCGCTTGCGGGCGACGTGGACGTGCTGCGCAAACTCGAAAATGCGGCGCGCGAGGCGTGCGTAACCGAAGCGAAAAAACTTTCAACCGGCAGACGCAAGGCCGCCAAACAGCTGGCCGAAAAAGTCACCGCCGCCATGCAGACGCTGGCGATGACCGGCGGCGTGTTCGATGTCGCGTTGAATGCGCTTGACGAACCGGCGGCGCACGGGCTGGAGAACATAGAGTTCCTGGTGTCGGCGCACAAAGGCATGACGCCGCAATCGATGGCGAAAGTCGCGTCCGGCGGCGAGTTATCGCGCATCAGTCTGTCGATTCAAACCATCACCAGTCAGGTGGCGCAGGTGCCGACACTGATTTTCGACGAGGTGGATGCCGGCATCGGCGGACGCGTCGCTGAAATTGTGGGCAAGCTGTTGAAGGATTTAGGCGGCAAGCATCAGGTGATGTGCATCACCCATCTGCCGCAGGTGGCGGCCTGCGGGGATCAGCAGTGGCAGGTGGCCAAGAGCACGGGAAGTGGTAACAATGGCAAAGTCGCCAGCAAAGTCACCGTGCTCGATAAAACCCAGCGTGTCGAAGAAATCGCGCGCATGCTTGGCGGCGTGAAAATCACCGACACAACGCGCAAGCATGCCGCCGAGATGCTTGGCATAAAATAATTAATAAAAACAAATACTTGCTGTTGCTCTGTTGACGGTCCGCTGAGTGTGTCGCTAAACTGAACAATACTGGGGATATCGCAGGCTCCCCGCCCTTTTTTTTCGCTGTAAAGACGCTCTGCGTCCAAGCTCTGCTTCCATCCTGCGCGGAAAGGATTTTGAAGCCATGGACGTCTCTGTTTCTCCCAAAGTATTGCAAGCACAACTCGCCGGCGCGCAGCCGCCGCTGGTAATCGATGTACGCCGCACGCCGGCTTATCGCAGTGCGACCAGCATGATAACCGGTGCGCTGCGGCGCGATCCGGCTGCTGTCGCTGATTGGTCGCGTACGCTACCGAAGGCGCGTGACGTGGTGGTGTATTGCGTGCATGGCCACGAGGTCAGTCAGAACGCGGCCAAGGCGCTGCGTGAGGCCGGATTCAACGCGCGCTTTCTCGACGGCGGCATCGAAGAAGGCTGGATCGGCAACGGCGGCGCGGTCGCGCCAAAACCCAAGGACGCCGCCACGCGCTGGGTGACGCGCGAGCGGCCGAAGATCGACCGTATCGCGTGCCCGTGGCTGGTGGCGCGGTTTGTCGATCCCGACGCGGAGTTTTTGTATGCACCCGTGGCGGATGTACCGCGGGTGGCGGCGGAGCACCGCGCGGTGCCGTACGATATGCCGAACGACACATCCCAAGGCGCGTTTGCGCACGTGGGTGAGCTGTGCAGCTTTGATGCGTTTATCAAAACCTATCGTTTGTCGGAGCCGGCGCTGGATCGTCTGGCCGTCATCGTGCGAGGCGCGGACACCGGAAACTCGGATCTTGCGCCGCAATCGGCGGGATTGCTCGCGGTGTCGCTGGGTTTATCGCGCAACTTTGCCGACGATCACGCGATGCTGAAGCAGGGCATGGTGATCTACGACGCGCTGTATGCGTGGTGCAGGGAAGCGTGAGGCGTGAGAGGTGAGGCGGCGGCGTCGTGAATGCGTGAATGCCCAACCCTTCACACTTTCCCGGCTTTCCGCGGACAGCTATCGCGCAAACAATCCGCGTATATATGAAGCGAGTGATCGTGGATTTTGAAACCGCGCGCCGCGGCGATTTCTGACTGGCGCTTTTCGATTTCGGCGTCGTAGAACTCTTCAACGTGGCCGCATTGCACGCACACCAGATGATCGTGATGCGTGCCTGGGTTGAGTTCGAACACCGCCTTGTCGGACTCAAAGTGGTGGCGTATCAGCAGCCCCGCCTGCTCGAATTGCATCAACACGCGGTACACCGTGGCCAGTCCGGTGTCGGCGCCTTCTCTTTGTAACAGCTTGTAGACGTCCTCGGCCGACAGGTGACGCACCATGCTTTTCTCGAACAATTCGAGTATGCGCAGCCGAGGCATCGTCGCCTTGAGGCCGCTGATCTTGAGATTTTCAGTTGAATTCAACGGCTTCTCTATCGGAAAGGTGTGAGTCTGGGCTATGATATTAGGAATAATTCGTGATGGAAACCACGCGCCAGCGGCGCTGTCTATCATGGACTGATGTTTGCGAGCGTCGCGTGAATATGCGTGCAGTTTACGCGCGTGATCGCCACCCTACCTGTAGATAATATTAAATGTTAAATAAAAACAAATACTTAGCTCTAATCGTTGCGCTGGCGGCCATGTCTGGCTGTAAACAGGTGCCGACGCTGCCCGGTCTCGGTCCGCACAAGATCGATATTCAGCAGGGTAACGCGATCACGCAGGAGATGGTGGCGAAACTGCAACCGGGTATGACACCCAGTCAGGTGCGCTTTGTGCTCGGCACACCCCTGCTGGTCGATCCGTTTCGTACCGATCGCTGGGATTATTTCTACAGTTACATGAAGGGTGGCGACGTGGTCGAACAGCGCCGCCTGATGGTGTTTTTCAAGAACGACAAGCTGGATCGTGTCGAAGGCGACGTGATTCCCGCGAAACCCGTGGCGGAAAAGCCGCTTGCCGCCAAGCCGGAACCGGTCAAACCGGTTGCGTCCAAGCCCGACGCCGGCAAGCCGAATGTCGTAGCACCAACGAAGCCCGCGCCGGCGGAGTCGCCTGCGGCGCCCGCGACGTTGACCACCGGTGATGGCGCGCCGGTAGGATCGAGCGTGGGCGCAGTGGCCGATAAGCCGGTGGAAAAACCGGCGGCTGCCAAGCCCGAGTTGAAACCCGCGGTCAAGGCAGAAGAAAAACCCAAGGAAGAGCGTGGCTTTTTCGGGCGCATGCTGGAAAGAATCGGTTTATAAACGGCGGATACGACCATGACGTTGAACATCGCGATTGCGGGCGCCAGCGGGCGCATGGGCCGCACACTGATCGAAGGCGTGCTGCGTCACAAGGATCTGAAACTTGCCGCCGCGCTGGAGATTCCCGGCAACAATCACATCGGCAAGGATGCGGGTGAATTCGCGGGCGCCACCACCGGCGTAAAAATCACTGCGGACTATAACAATGCACTCAAGGGCTGCGACGTGCTGATCGATTTCACGCGCCCCGAAGGCACGCTGGCGCACATGGCGGCGTGCCGTAAACACTTTGTTCGCATGGTCATCGGCACCACCGGATTCAGCGAAACGCAGAAGCAATCCATCAGCGATGCGGCACGCGACACCGGCATCGTGTTCGCACCGAACATGGCGGTGGGCGTCAACGTCGCTTTCAAACTGGCGGAGATTGCGGCGAAAATTCTCGGCGACAGCTACGACGTGGAAATCATCGAGGCGCATCATCGCCATAAGGTCGATGCGCCGTCGGGCACCGCGCTGAAATTCGGCGAGGTGGTGGCGCAGGCGCTGGGGCGTGATTTGTCGCAAGTCGCCGCGCATGGCCGCGAAGGCGTCACCGGCGAGCGCGACGCCAAAACCATCGGCTTTCACGCCATCCGCGGCGGCGATATCGTCGGCGAGCACACGGTGATGTTCGCGGGTGAGGGCGAACGCGTCGAAGTCACCGTGCGTTCCGGCAGTCGCTCTACCTATGCGGAAGGAGCGCTGCGCGCCGCGCGTTTTTTGGCGACTAAGAAATCCGGGTTGTTTGATATGTTTGATGTGCTGGGCTTGCGATAACGTCCTGTAATCCCCCGCGTTTTGGTTTTCGACCGGGCCGTTTTCGCGTATAATCCGGGACTCATGTGGCGGGACGGGCTTCTAATCATTTAGACCTGTCCCGCTTTCCATATCTAGCCTCAATAAAGATTAGTAAAATCAGGAGGTTGCCGTGTCACCACGTACGCCCGCGATCCTCGTACTCAAGGACGGGACGGTATTTCGTGGCACGTCTATTGGCGCTGATGGCGTTTCCGCTGGCGAGGTGGTGTTCAATACAGCCATCACCGGCTATCAGGAAATTCTCACCGATCCGTCGTACTGCCGTCAGATAGTCACGCTGACCTATCCGCATATCGGCAATACCGGCGCGAACGAGGAGGACGTGGAGTCGGATCGTATTTACGCCGCCGGGTTGGTGATACGTGATCTGCCGCTGATGGCGTCGAATTTCCGCATGAAGTGGACGCTCGACGAGTATCTCAAGCGTGAAAACGTGGTGGCGATTGCCGATATCGACACGCGTAAGTTGACGCGCATTCTGCGCGACAAGGGCGCGCAGGAAGGTTGCATCATTGCGGGCGCGGTGGACGAGAAAAAAGCGTTGCAGGCGGCGCGGGATTTTCCCGGTTTGAAGGGCATGGACCTCGCCAAGGTGGTGAGCTGCAAGCAAAACTATGCTTGGGACGAAACGTCGTGGGTGCTAGGCGAAGGCTACGGCAAACTCACGGAACAGAAATTCAATGTGGTGGCGTACGATTTCGGAGTGAAGCGCAACATTCTGCGCATGCTCGCCGCGCGCGGCTGCAAGCTGACCGTGGTGCCGGCGCAAACGCCCGCCAAGGACGTGCTGGCGTTAAAACCCGACGGCGTGTTTTTGTCCAGCGGCCCCGGCGATCCGGAGCCTTGCGATTACGCGATTACCGCGATCAGTGAATTGCTCGATA
>VFLF01000852.1 GCA_009885185.1 Nitrosomonadales bacterium
AGTCCCAGCACGGCGGATTCGCGCACACTGATGTCCCAGCGAAATAGGGCGATGGCCCAGAACGCCGGCTCGACTTGCGGCCAATATCCCTTCAGGTAAACACTGGGCCACGGCGCTCCCGCTGCTTTGAGCGCCTCGATAGGGCCGGGGCGTGCTTCTTCGAGCGCTTCGCCGAAAAGTTTGCCGACAAAACCGATGGAGCGAAACGCGATAGCCATGGTGCCGGCCAGCGCGCCGGGACCGAAGATCGCCACGAACAACAGCGCCCATACCAGCGAGTTAACCGAGCGTGACGACACCAGCAGGAATTTCGCGAAGTAGTTAACGGCGGCGTTGGGCGTGATGTTATTGGCGGCCAACAGGCCCAGCGGCACGGCCATGGCGATCGCGAGCACGGTGCCCAGCGTGGCAATGTGCAGCGTTTCGATCAGCGCGTCGTGCACGCCCTTGGGGTAATAGCGCCACTCAATGGGCCACATGCGCGTCAGCAGATCGGCCACCTGCGTGTGTGCGTCGTACAGAAACTCCGGGATGACTTGCACGGTGCGCAAACTCACCACGCACGCCGCCACGATGCCGAAATACAACACAAAGCGCAAAAACCGCTGCCGTGGCGTGTGACGCTGCCACTCACGGTCAATAACGGACTGGGTCGTGTTCATTGGTACAGCTTCTTGATGCGGTTTTGCAGTGCTTCGCTCACCATGATGACGGCAATGATCGCCAGCAGGATGGTGAGCAAAAAATCATAATCGAATTTCTGAAACGCCGCGAACATGGTGCCGCCGATGCCGCCGGCGCCGACGATGCCGACCATGGTGGAATTGCGCAGATTGGAATCGACCTGATAGGTGGCGAAACCGACAAAGCGCGTCAACACCTGCGGCATCACGCCATAGGTAATGACATTCATGAAAGGTGCGCCGGTGGCGCGAATTGCTTCCACTTGCTTGAGTGAAATCTCCTCGATCGCTTCGGCGAACAGTTTCGCAACAAAGCCGATGGAAGCCACCGTCAGCGCGAGTATGCCGGCCAGCGCGCCAAAACCGACCGCCTTGACGAACACGATAGCGATGATGACCTGGTGAAATGAGCGGCACAGCGCGATAAAAAGTCGCATCGGCCACGTCACCCATGGTGGCATCAGGTTGCGCGCGGCCAGCAATCCTATCGGCAGCGACAGCACAATGCCCAACGCGGAGGACAGGACCGCGATCTCGATGGACTCCCACAACCCTTTGGCCAGCAGCTTCATCTTCGACGCTTCGGTATCCGGCGGCACCATGCGCCCAAGAAACCGCATGCCGTTGTCGAGCCCGGTGACAAAGCGCTCCCATGTCACATCGAGTATCGACGCGGCGTAAAAGCAATACGCGATGAGCGCAAGCCACGCGATGCGCGCAGGCCAGTTCGGAGTGAAGGCGGGAGGGCGCTGAGTATGTATCGCGGACATTTGAGGTTGTTATGCGTCTGCGGGATTTGCGAATTTTGGCGAGGTGAACGAGTGAACGGGTGAACGAGTGAACGGGTAACCCCCGCCCACGTCTGCGCAACCCTTCCCGGCTACGGGAATGGCGAAGCGACGCGCCGGAGACCTACCGAGATGTGTATTCACTTGTTCACCCGTTCACTCGTTCACCGAACTACTCCAGCCAGTCCTCGCCGCCATAAATATGCTTCAGATGCTCGTCGGTCAGACCCTCCGGGCTGCCGTCGTAGACCACCTTGCCATTGGACATGCCGATCACGTGCCCCGCGAAACGCCGGGCGAGCGGCACGTTATGGATATTCAGAATCACCGGAATATTGCGGCTTTCGGCAATGGACACGAGCAATTCCATGATCTCCACGGAAGTCTTCGGATCCAGCGACGATGTCGGCTCATCGGCGAGCAACAGCTCGGGCTGCTGCATCACCGCGCGCGCAATGCCGACACGCTGGCGCTGCCCGCCCGACAACGCATCGGCGCGCTGGTTGGCCAACGCGGTAAGTCCCACCGTGTTGAGCAATTCAAACGCGGCGTTGATATCGGCCTGCGGGTATTTGCGCAGCCACGCCTTGAATGGCGCGACGTAACCCAGGCGCCCGGACAGCACGTTTTCCATCACGGTAAGGCGCTCGACCAGGTTGTATTCCTGAAACACCATGCCCATACAGCGGCGCATTTCTCGCAGCGCGCGGCCGCGCAACCGGGTGATGTCCCTGCCGTGAAAAAGTATTTCGCCGGCCGTAGGCTCGACCAGGCGATTGATGCAGCGTATCAGCGTGCTCTTGCCGGTGCCCGAGGGGCCGATGACCGCAGTGATGCCGCGATTGGGAAACGCGATCGTGATGTCGCGCAATACCGGCACGCCGCGCCGGTATTCCTTGTGCAAGCCGCGCACTTCAATCGCAGCCCCGTCACGCGACGCCGGCGATGGCGTTGCGCCCATTACTTCTGTGCTTTCGCTTCCAGTGCTTTCTTGCGTGCGGCTTCCTCGCGCGCGGATTCTTTTTCATACGCGGCGCGGTTAAACGGCGTGCCGGTTTCTTCGGCGATTTTGCGCACGGTGGCCCAATCTTTTTCGTAGGTGATCGGGAAAAAACGATCCGCGCCGCCGAAGGTTTTTTTCATCTCGTCGTTGAAACGAAAGTCGTAAAAACACTTGGTCAGATTCTTGGCCAGATCAGGATGCAGATCATGTGCGTAGGCAAAGCTTGATGTGGGAAACAGTGGACTGCGGTAAATGATGCGGAAATCGTCCGCCTTGATCTCGCCGCGCGAGGCCATGCGGTAAAACACGTCGGAGGCCACCGGCGCGGCATCGTAGTCGCCGGACTCAACGCCCTTCACCGACTGGCCGTGCCCGCCGGAAAACAACACCTTGTAATCCTTGTCGGGCGCCAGGCCCTCGGGCGGAAACAGCACCTGCGGCGCGAGATGGCCGGAGTTGGACGACGGCGAGGTGTGCGCGACTTTCCTGCCCTTGAGATCACCCATTTTCTGGAAGGCACTCGCGCGCTTCACGATCATGATGAGGTTATAGCCCTGCATTTCCTTTTCGGTACCCTTGATGGCAAAAGGAACCGCGCCGGCAAGGTTCACCGCGTATCCCGTAGGCCCGGTGGAAAATCCGCCAACGTGCAGACGCCCCGCGCGCATGGCTTCGATTTCCGCCGCGTTGGATTGCACCGGGAAATACACCACCCGTTTGCCGATGCATTTGCCGAGATAATCCAGAAACGGCTTGAATGCGCTCTCGTAGACGGCGGCATCTTCCACTGGCGTGTAGGTAAACACCAGCGTCGATGGATTCTTGAGGCGTTTGGGGTCTTTCGGCGTATCGGCCACCAGATCCTTGTTTTCGTCGCAGTACATCGTGTCGAGTTGGCCGCGATGCTTGCAATCGTCCGCCTGTGCAGCAGCCATTTGCGATGCAACACCCAACAACAGCGCGCACAGCGCCGCCAGCATCATGCGTCCGACACTATTTCGCTTATTCATGTGGCCTCACTCCTGATAACCATTGATCGAATCCATCGGAGAAAACAAACCGGGTACGGCAAGGGCAAGCGAATCATTCACCGATTACAGCCGTCATGCATCAGATTTGCACTGTCGCCCTCTCGCCAGAACATGCTGGTGAAAGTCTACGGCAAATACGAAGTGTGTAATCCGTTACCCGCTGCCCACCAGCAGTGGCACAGCCGTCGGTTGAGACGTGCGTTCACAGCCACCAGATGTAAGCGTGCGCTAACATTGATTCTGTATCAACACGCACAAAATTAAAGTAATTACTTGTTTTTAAACAATTATTTAATATGTGGGCACGTTGAAAAAATAAGTACCTTGCCCACGCCGAGTGGATTGGGTATCTTTAGCCCCCTGCTGATCACCTCCGGTTGTTGGGTTTGCTACGGTCTGCTGGCCATGGGAAATGGCCATGCGCCGGGTACGGCAACCGGTCGGGGCATAGCGGGCGCGGGAGCTGCGATAACGGGCTTCGGCGTCTTGCGACGCTGGATGGCAGGTTTAGCTGTTTTTTTCTTTGCTGCTTTTCTTATAGCCGGCTTCTTAGCCGGCTTTTTTTTGGCCGGCTTCGTTGCCTTCGTTGCAGATGCCGACTTTTTCTTGGCTGGCTTTCCCGCCGCCGCCTTTTTCCTCCCCGCCGACTTGCGTGCCGCCGGTTTCCGCGCCGCCGCTCTTTTCACTGATTTTTTCTTGGCTACTTTTTTCTTTGCCGCTTTTTTCGCCGCTTTTTTCGCTATTGCCATGACCACCTCCGATTGCGTGTACGGTTGTTCTAGCCGCCGATGTTGCAGATCGCGGGTAAATTCTACTCCGACTTCACGTCAATCCGGCGTGCATCAGTGCAGCGGCACGCCGCTCTTGCTGGCGAGATTGCGATACAGCACATCAGGGTCCAAATGCACCCCGCCCTCCCACATCACCGCGTGGGAAATGGGGTCGATCACCACTTTAAAAAAATCGCTTTCATCCACCAAAGCCCCATAGGCCGCCGTGGTCATCAGGTCCCCCAGATAGACACGGCCTTCGACGCCATCGTCAAATCGCAACCACAACATGTAATCGCGCTCGGCACGCAACTCCATCACCGTACGCAGTCCCGCCCTGCGACTGCGGTAACGCCGGTTTTTCAGACTGTATGCCAAGGTATCAGCCTCCAGGTTGGCGACATTGCACAAGGGAGCACGCAAAAAAACCGGCGGCGCCACCCCACCGCACACTGTGCGGGAAATGACGCCGCCGGCTCTGTTGCAGGCAGACGTGGTCTGGCGTAAAGCGGTCTAGTCCCAGCTCAGTGCTCCGCCGGTTTGATATTCGGTAACACGCGTCTCAAAGAAATTCTTCTCTTTTTTCAGGTCAATCATTTCCGCCATCCACGGAAACGGATTCGTTGCGCCCTCAAACATCGGGTCAAGGCCGATCTGCTGCGCACGGCGGTTGGCCACGTAACGCAGGTATTCCTTGAACATCGGCGCATTGAGGCCGAGCACGCCGCGCGGCATGGTGTCCTCCGCGTAACGGTACTCGAGTTCGACTGCGGTTTTCATGTAACCCTGGATCTCCTCGCGGAACGCCGGACTCCAGAGATGGGGATTTTCCATCTTGATCTGATTGATCAGGTCGATGCCGAAATTGCAGTGCATAGACTCGTCGCGCAGAATGTACTGATACTGCTCGGCGGCGCCGGTCATCTTGTTCTGCCGGCCCAGCGCCAGAATCTGCACAAAGCCGACGTAGAAGAACAACCCCTCCATGATGCAGGCGAACACGATCAGGCTTTTCAGCAATTGCTGGTCG
>VFLF01000307.1 GCA_009885185.1 Nitrosomonadales bacterium
ATGAAACTCATCACGGTGCTGAACATAGTAAAAATGTTCGCCGATCAGCAGCAGCGTCTGGCACTGCATGCGTTGCAGGTTTTCACTAAGTTCGTACTGATGCAGCGCATCCAGCGCCTGCCAGCGGTGACGCCCGGCCTGAATTTGCGCCACGTTGACGCGATCCATCCACGATTGCGTGGGATGCATCGGCGCGTGTCCCGGATCGTTGCTCAATAAAAATTCGATGGTGCGCGTCAGCGGATATCCGGACGCATCCTCCGGACGCAAGCCGCTTTTTAGCGGTGCATGGCGAGCATCGGCGACGCCGCGATCCTTGTAGTACGGGCAGTTCAACAGCACGGCCTTGTTCACGCGCGGCGCATGACTCGCCGCCAGTTCAATCGATACCGCCGCGCCCACCGCCTCGCCGAGCACGCTGAATGTCGGGATGTTCAGTGCGTCCGCCACCGCCACCACGCAACGCGCGTAATCGCCTATCGTCGGCTGCTCATCCACGTGATCGGAGTCGCCATGACTCGGATAATCCATCGCCACCACGCGCAGCGTCGGCGCAAGCACCGCCATCAGCTCCAGATACAGCGCGGACGATTGCTGATTGATGTGCTGCAAAAATATCGCCTCGCTGCCCGGCGCACCGGCGGCGCGATAGTGCAGATATCCCAAGTCGGTCTTGATAAGACCGCGCTCAATGTTCATGGCGACATGGTTATCTAATCGGCACGGATGCCGTTTTCCTTCACCACCTTGGCCCAGCGCGCCATTTCTGCCACCACGAATTTGGTCATTGCGTCCGGCGTGCTCACCGCGAGGTCCATGCCGAACTGCTCGGTCAGTTGCTTGCGCAATTCCGGCTGGTTGTAGGCTTTCACCAGCTCGCCATGCATTTTATCCAGCACCGGTTTCGGTATGCCCGCCGGCGTGACGATGCTCCACCACGCCACCGCCGACATTCCCGGCAGGCCGCTTTCGATCAGCGTAGGCGTATCGGGCACCACGTGCGAGCGCTTGTCGCCGGTGGACACCACCGCGCGCAGACGCCCTGCCTTGATATGCGCGCCGGGCACGGCCACCGATGTCATCGCGAAATCAATTTGGCCGCCGATCGCATCGGTGGTCGCGGGGCCGCCGCCTTTGTAGGGAATATGAATCATCTTGATACCGGCCTGCTGCTGCACCAGCATCATCGCAAGGTGGCCGAGACTGCCGCTGCCCACCGAACCGAACGTCAGCGTCGCGGGTTTGGCTTTCGCCAGTTTCACCACGTCGTCAAAACTCTTGAACGGCTTGGCGGGGTTGGTGGTCAGCACCATCGGCGCGGTGCCGACCAGCATCACCGATGCCAGGTCCTTCAGCGTGTCGTACGGCAGATTCGGAATCAGCGACGGATTCACCGCATGCGTGTCGAACGCGAAGATATAGGTGTAACCATCCGGCGCGGATTTCGCGCCCAACGCGGTACCGATCGCCCCCGAACCGCCGGGGCGATTATCGACCACGAACTGCTGGCCCAGCGCCGCATTCAGCCGCGCGCCCGTCAGACGCGCCAGCGGGTCAACCGAGCCGCCGGGCGGAAACGGCACGATAAAACGCACGGGTTTGTTGGGCCAATCCGTTGCCTGCGCGTGGGCCTGCGTTGCGTGCGTGGCGTATGCTGCAACGCCCAGCACAAGCACACCTGCCACCAGAGCATATGCGCCACCAAGATCAGTACGCATCACCCCTCCTCCAATAGTATCCTAAGTATTTGTTTTTATTTAATTATTTTGTTGCCGTCCACTTGCCGGCGCCATCGCTGCCTTTATAAGTGCCTTCGATGGTGTTGCCGCTCACGCGCCCGGTGTATTGCGCGCCGGCGGCGGTAAACGTGATCTGGTCGCCCAGCATCTTCGCGTCTGAAATCACCGCCGTCACATTGCCGCGCGCCAGATTGCCGGTGAGCATTTGATATTCCTGCTTAACCGTCAGATCGCCGCGCGAGGTCTTCCATGTGCCCGTCACTTTCGCGGGAATGATCCACAGGTACGCCGTACACCAAGACGTGCAATCACCACCGGCGGAAATTTTTTCATCCTCTTTCCAGTCGCCCATGGTGAACGAGTTGGAGACGATGCGCGTGCCCGGCTTCATGTCGAGCAGCGTGGGGCGCAGCTTCACGTTGAGGTCGGGCAGCAGGAACAGCGTAATCACGGTGGCCTGCATGTAATCCTTTTTGCTGGCTTCGGTGAAGATATCACCATGCTTGAAAATCGCCCTGTCGGCCACGCCTTCTTTTTGCGCGGCGCGCCGCGCGAGTTCCACCAGGTCGGGGTTGTATTCGATGCCATACGCCTTGCCGCCGCGCTTGGCTGCGGTAATCACCGTGCGACCATCGCCCGATCCCAGATCGTAATGAACGTCCTGCTGCGTGAGCTTCGCCATGTCGAGCATGCGATCCACCAGTGCCTGCGGCGTCGGTACCCACACCACGTCCTTGCCGGACTGGCCGACACTGGGCTCATATTCTTTTTTTGCCGGCTGGGCCAAGGCGAGGCCCGAGCAAATCGACAGCAAAACCATCAACGTAAAACCGCGGGTATTTACGAACATGGAAATCTCCATTCAGGTGTAAAAGCGAACGCGCATGATACCGGATTCGCGTGGAGCCGATGCTATCATCCGCACCAGTCCGTCACTCGTAAAATTCAGGAAAGGAATCCTCATGGCACCGCCTCCCCCTGCTTCCGTAGCGAAGCCGGACGAACTCTCGTTCATGTATTTTCCCGAGGATTACCGCTGGTCGCACGGCGTGCTGATCGGGCTGAATTCTGCACCGTGGGGCGGCGCCGAAATCGATGAAGTCAATCGCATCGGCCTGCGGTTAAAAGGCAAAGTCGGCGACGACACCGCGTGGTTTACCGAGTGGGCGCGCGAGGCGCGCAAGGTCGAAGACGCGGGCCGTGCTCACATTGCCGCAGGGCGGCGCACCACTGGCGCGCAATACCTGTTTCGCGCCGCGAATTACTACCACGTCGGCGAGCGCTTCCTGCAACCCAAAACCGATGGCCTTGCTGCCTACAAACGCGGCGTGGATTGCTTTCGTGACGCCGCGCAACTCATCCGCCGGCCGAAAATCGAGCATGTCGAAATCCCGTATGAAGGCGCGTCGCTGCCCGCGATTCTGATCCACGCCGAAGAAATTCCCGGACGCACAGGACCCGCGCCCGCGATGGTGTTCTTCGACGGCTTCGATGTCACCAAGGAAATCCAGTATTTCAAGGGCGTGCCCGATCTCGCCGCGCGCGGCATCGCGTGCCTGATCGTGGATGGCCCCGGCAACGGCGAAGCGGTGCGCTTTCGCAATCAATGGCTGCACCACGAAACCGAACGTTACGGCACCGCCGCGTACGAGTTCCTCGCCGCACGCAAGGAAATCGACCCCAAACGCATCGGCGTCATGGCCATCAGCCTCGGCGGTTACTACGCTCCGCGCGCCGCCGCCTTCGAGCAACGTTTCGCCGCCTGCATCGCGTGGGGCGCGCAATGGGACTACTGGGAAATCTGGCGCGCCCGCTTTGAAAAACTCGACAGCGGCAAACTGCCGTCGCTGTCCGTCGCGTGGCAACACCTGCTGTGGATCTTCAATGTCAATACCCGCGACGAAGCGATGAAAGAGCTCGAAGGATTCCGTCTCGACGGCGTAGTGCAAAAAATTACCTGTCCGTTCCTGATGGTGCATGGCGAAGGTGACGAACAAATCCCGCTGCCGGTGGCGCAAAAATGCTTCGACGCGGTCGGCTCAAAAAACAAAACCTTCAAACTTTTTACCCGCGAAGAAGGCGGCTACCACCACTGCCAGATCGACAACGCCAGCATTGGTGTTGCGGCGATGTGGGATTGGCTGGAGTCGGTGTTTTTCGCTTCGCGGTAACGGCTTATGTCAACAACTCTTAACCACAGATGAACACAGATAAACACAGATAAGAACAGTTCAATACATCACCTGCAACCGTCATTCCGGGTAACGCCGGAATGACGGTGTTGGGTTTTATCTGTGTTCATCTGTGGTTAAAAAGCCCTTGCAGTTAAACCCATAAACCCGGAGCCGCCATGCCCATCTTCCCCAACCACACCAAACAACAACTCGACGCCGGCCAACTCGCGCTCGGCCTGGGCATGCGCGTAATGCGAACCGTCGATACCGGCATGATCGCGAAGAACTGCGGCTTTGACTGGCTGTTTATCGACATGGAGCACAGCGCTATGGACGTCGATCTCGCCTCGCAGGTGGCGATTGCCGCGCTGCCGATAGGCATCACCCCCATCGTGCGCGTACCGGGCAAGGAACATCATCACGCCTCGCGCCTGCTCGACTCCGGCGCGCAGGGCATTGTGGTGCCGCACGTGGACACCGCCGAAGAAGCCGCGCGCGTGGTGGCGCACTGCAAATATCCGCCCATCGGCCATCGCTCGGTGGTCGGCGCGCTGCCGCAGTTCGGCTACGCCGCCATGTCGGTGGGCGAATCCACCCAAATCGCCAACGCCGAAACACTGGTGATCGTGATGGTCGAAACGCCGAAAGCCATCGACAACGCCGACGCCATCGCCGCCGTACCGGGCATCGACGTGGTGCTGATCGGCACCAACGACCTGTGCGCCGAGCTCGGCATCCCCGGCCAGTTCGCCGACGGACGCGTCGAAGACGCCTATCGCAAAGTCATCGCCGCCTGCAAAAAACACGGCAAACATCCCGGCATGGGCGGCGTGTACGATCCGAAGCTACTGGAAAAATACATCGGCTACGGCATGCGTTTTATTTTAAGCGGCGGCGATTTGAGCTTCCTGATGGCGGGCGCCAAGGCGCGCACCGAGTTTTTGCACACCGTCAAACTGTAAGCCTCGGCTTGTAGCCGTATCACTTCGACCGCACCGCGCGCCACGCACGGCTCGCACCCTCTGCGATCACCGTGCCTGTCATCACATCGCCATTCACCGTGCCGGCATACTGCGCGCCGCCCGCGCTGAAACGAATGTCGGCGCCGCGCAGCGTCGCGCCGTTGATCGGCGCGAACTTGCCTTGTGTGGTTACGGAACCGGAAATCTTTTGATAGCGCTGCGTGAGGGTGACGCTGCCATCCGCGTAACGCCACACGCCCTCCACCTTTGCCGGCACGATCCACATAAGCGCCGTGCGGTAGTACACCGTGCGGTCGTCGTCGGCCGAACTGGCGGTCGCGTCCGCGGGCCAATCGCCGACTGCATGGGTGTTGGATACGATACGCGTGCCGGGCTTTAAATCCAGCAGCTTCGGCACCAGTTTGCGATTCAGATCCGCGCCCAGAAACAGCGTCACCACGGTGGCGTGCGAAATATCGCTGGCGAACAGATCGGCTTTGATGAATTGCACGCGCTGCGCGACGCCAGCCTTGATCGCTGCAGCTTTCGCGTATTCCACCAGCTTCGCATCGTACTCGATGCCCAGCCCCTGCGCGCCGCGCTTGGCCGCCATGATGACCAAGCGCCCGTCGCCCGAACCCAGATCGATCACCGTGTCACTTGCGCCGACGTTCGCCAGATCGAGCATGCGATTGACCAGCGCGTCGGGCGTAGGCACCCACACCACATCCTTGCCGGACTGCGCGAGTTCGGGCTTGTAGTCGGCGGGCAGCTGCGCCCACGACGCGCTGGCCAGACACAGCAGCAGCGCGCCGATCCGCGAGAAAGGATTCACATTAAATTAATGTTTAAAAACAAATACTTACGTTAATGATACGTTACTTTACCCGTGTAGCGCTCCATTCCCGGCTGACGCCGCCCGAGGTCACCGTGCCGGTGATGGCGTCGCCGGCGACCTTGCCGACGTACTGCACCCCGCCCGCGCTGAAACGAATTTCATCACCGCGCAGCTTGCCTGCCTTGACATACGAGGAGGAGCCGCCGGCCCTTACCGTGCCGGACACGTGCTGATACTCCTGCCGCAAATCGAAATCACCCGCGGCGGATTTCCACACGCCGCCGACTTTCGCCGGCACGATCCACAACAGCGCCGTGCGGTAATAACTCGATCCTTCGCTGCTGACGGCCGTGCCGGTTTCATCGGCTTCCCAATCACCCATGGTGAAGGTATTCGACACAATGCGCGTGCCCGGCTTTAAGTCGAGGATTTTCGGCCGCAGTTGCAGATTGATATCCGGCAGCAGAAACATGGTGATCACCGTCGCCTGCGAAAAATCGCTCTGGAACAAATCCGCCTTCGCAAACGTGGCGCGTTCGCTCACGCCCTCTTTCGCGGCGGCGCGTTTGGATAACTCCACCATGTCGGGGTTGTACTCGATGCCGTGCGCCTTGATGCCGCGCTTGGCCGCGGTAATCACCGTGCGACCATCGCCGGAGCCCAGATCGATTACATAATCCTGCGGCGTGACCTTGGCCATGTCGAGCATCTTGTTCACCAGCGCGAGCGAGGTCGGCACCCACACCACATCCTTGCCCTCCTGCCCGACTTCGGGCTGGTATTCTTTCGCCTTCTGTGTGGACTGCGCAGGCTGCGCGTGCAGCGCCCCCGCCATCAACCACATCCCCGCAAAACCCAGACATAAACGTAATATTTTCATTGCTCTATCTCCTGAATGAACCGATAGCTTACCGCAATCCGCAAATCCATTATTATTCCCCCATGCGTGCTTATCGTTGCTTTCCATCGGCCTGCCTCACGCTGCTAACCGGCGTGATGCCGGCGTTCACCCACGCGCAGGACGCGCCCTACCCCAACCGGCCCGTGCGCATCATCGCGCCGTTTCAGCCGGGCGGCGGCACGGATTTGCTGGCGCGGCTGATCGCGCAAAAACTCACCGAGAGCATGGGCGTCACGTTCATCGTCGAGAACCGTCCCGGTGCGGGCGGCGTGGTCGGCGCCGACGTGGTGGCAAAAGCGCGCCCCGACGGCTACACGCTCATCACTGTCAGCGCGAGCCACAGCATCAACCCCAGCATTTACAAAAAGCTGCCCTTCGACACGTTGCGCGATTTTGCGCCGATTACCGTGCTCGCGGGCGGCCCCGGCCTGCTGGTGGTGCATCCGTCGATGCCGGTGAAAAGCGTCAAGGAATTCATCGCCTTTGCCAAGGCGCGCCCCGGCCTGATTTCCTACGCTTCCGCCGGCACCGGCACGCCGCCGCATCTGGGCGTGGAACTATTCAAGACCATGGCGGGCATTGATCTCACGCACATCCCTTACAAAGGCAATGGCCACGCCTATGCCGATCTTCTGTCGGGTCAGGTGCCGGTGATGATGCCCAACGTCTCCACCGGTATGCAGTACGTCAAATCCGGACGGCTGCGCGCGCTGGCCGTCACCAGCAGCAACCGCACGCGCATCGCGCCGGAGCTGCCGACCATACATGAATCCGGCGTGCCGGGCTTTGAACTGAATTCGTGGTACGGCACGCTCACCACCGCCGGCACGCCGGCGGCCATCATCAACCGGCTGCAAACCGAAATCGCCAAGGCACTGCAAGCCGGCGACCTGCGCGAAAAACTCGTCACGCAGGGCATGGAACCCGCCGCCACCACACCGGCGGAATTCGCCGCGCTCATCACCAGCGAAATCACCAAGTGGGCGAAAGTGGCGCAGCAGTCGGGACTGAAAGCGGAATAACCGCCGCCACGCCGCGCGGTTACTTCGTCCTCGTCGCGCTCCACGGCGAGCGCGTCGCGCCCGCTGCCATCGTTCCATCCATCACATCGCCGCGCACGCGTCCCGTGTATTGCACGCCGCCTGCGGTAAAGCTGATGTTCTCGCCGTCGACTTTGCCGTTGGAGACCGGCAGCGTGTTGTCGGGCATGCGCAGCATGCCGAGGATCGCTTGATAATGCTGCGTCAGCGTGAGTTCGCCGTGCGCGAGCTTCCACGTGCCGGCCGCTTTCGCCGGCACGATCCACAAATGCGCCGTACACCACGAACCGCAGTCGCCCGTCACGGTCGCGGATTGGTCGGGCTTCCAGTCACCCATCTGAAATGAATTGGAAACCACGCGCGTGCCGGCCCGCATGTTGAGTATCGTCGGACGCAGCTTGACGTTGAGCTCCGGCAGCAGGAACAGCGTCAGCACTGTCGCCTTGGAAAAATCGCTAGCAAAAATATCCGCCTGCACGAACGTGGCCTTGTCCGCGACGCCCTCCTTTGTGGCGTTGCGTTTGGCCAGTTCCACCATGTCCGGGTTGTATTCGATGCCGTGAGCACGCGCGCCGCGCTTGGCCGCCGTGATCACCGTGCGCCCGTCGCCGGAACCCAGGTCGATCAAATTATCCTGCGCGGTGAGCTTTGCCATTTCGAGCATTTTGTTCACCAGCGTTTGCCCGGTGGGCACCCAGATCACGTCCTTGCCGGGCTGACCGACTTCGGGGGTGAATTCGCTTGGTGTGGCGGGGGCGGCAGGCACCTCTTTCTTGGCAGGCTGCGCCCAGGCGGCGCCCGCCAGAATCGCGAGAGCCGCAACAGCGCAAGCGCGCCGGATTGTACGTATGAAAATCATGGCAACCTCCTGAAGACGAAAATCAATCAGTCTGTCATTCCCGCGCAGGCGGGAATCCATAACACATCCGCACGTTCCATCATTGCATGGATTCCCGCCTGCGCGGGAATGACATTATTTATATCTCGTGATTCGCACTTTGACATTCGTTCTTTGACTCACGGCCCCTTGCGCCGCGCCGTCCACCGCTCTCCCACCCCACGATTAATAAGCGACCCTTCGATCACATCGCCGTTTACGCGCCCGCTGTACGCCACGCCGTCCACGCTGAAGTTCAGCGTTTCACCGCGCACGCGGCCCTGCGTGACCTGCGCCTTGCCCAGCGTGCCGCTGACATACTGGTGGCCCTGCTTGAGCGTCAGTTCACCCTGCGGCGTTTGCCACGTGCCTTCCACGCGCGCCGGCACGATCCACAAATACGCGACGCAGTAGTTTTCGCATTTCGCGGATTCCGGTACGCGCACGGCTTCATCCGACGACCAGTCGCCGATGCCGAAATAATTGGCGACGATGCGCGTGCCCGGCTTCATCGCGAGAAACTGCGGACGCAGCCGCAGGTTCATGTCCGGCAGCAGGAACAGCGTCAGCACCGTCGCCTGCGAAAAATCCGTGACGAAAATATCCGCCTTGAGAAATTGCGCCTTGGCGGCAACGCCCTGCTTCTCGGCCTCGCGCATCGAATAGCGCACCAGATTGTCATCGTACTCAAGGCCCAGCGCCCGTGCCCCGCGCTTGGCCGCGCCGATCATCAGCCGCCCGTCGCCGGAACCCAGGTCGATCACGTAATCATCGGCACTGACCTTTGCCAGATCGAGCATGGTGTCCACCATGACTGCCGGCGTCGGCACCCACACCACATCCTTGCCCGGCTGGCCGTACTCCGGTTCGTAGATAGGCGCCGGCGGCCCCACCGGGGTTTGCGCGTGCGCAAATCCCGCGGCGAACAGCAGGGCGCACAAGCCCGCAATCGCAACGCGCATCACTTGCCGCTTTCCAGGCATTCAATCAGCAGTGTCAGCGCCGTCTGGCCGAACACGATCATGTTGGCCTGACGGTCGCTGCTGGCGGTTTCGAGTGTCATCGACTTTTCCATGCCGTTACTCACCACCGCGAACACGCAATGGCCCGCCTTGTCGCCGTACTTGTTGCCGGTCGGCCCCGCCGCGCCCGATTCGCTCAAGCCCCAGTCGGCGTTCAAATGCTCGCGGATCACGCGCGCCTTCAACAGCGCATACGGCTCGCTCGACGCGCGCATACCTTCCAGCATGCTCTTGTTCATGTTGCGCAGACTCATCAGCGCGTCGCGCGTGTACATCACCATGCCGCCCTTGCAGTAGGCCGACGCGCCCGGCAATGCCAGCAACGATGCGTTAATCAAACCGCCGGCGGAGGATTCCGCCACGGCGATGGTTTGTTTGCGCGCCTTTAACAGCGCGGCGGCTTTTTCAGCGAGGGGCAAGAGTTTTTCCATGAGGTTTTTTCCTGTATCAGATGCTGGATTGTGAGAAGCGACCATGGGACATTTTGCGGTATAAACGGTTTTTCGCAAAACAATCACACATGGCGTCGCTGAGTGAAACCATGACCAAGTATTTGTTTTTATTTAATATTTTAGTTAATACCGTATGTGTCGTATGTGCCGTATGGCCGTTCTCCAGCGTGGCGCAAGACTATCCGACGCGCCCGCTGCGTTTTGTGGTGCCCTTCCCGCCCAGCGGCGGCGGCGACATTATCATCCGCGCGC
>VFLF01000322.1 GCA_009885185.1 Nitrosomonadales bacterium
CCCGTCTCGTCGCCGGGGGTGGAGGAATTTGACCCGGCCACAGGTGGGGGAGTTTGAGGTGGCCACCGGGGCCAGGGGCTCGATTTCCTCGACTTCTTGAGATCCCGGGAGAGGGATATCGAGACGTTCGCGCTAGGCCGTCGCAGATACCCCAGAAGGGAAGTTGTTGAAAATTCGCCTCGGCAACCAAGCCAGGAATCACCGCCCTCCGAAAATGACAAACCGATATCGGGAAAGATCATCGATTTACGGGATGAAGTCTCTTGATCTTCCCAACACAACCGTAGTTTCAAAATTGTGTCGTGCCGGCGACCTCCCGGCTAAGTGGTTTTCCGCCGCGCAGCAAGACCAAGATTGGTAAATAGCCGCGCAAATTGCGCAACAAATTGCTCTACAGTCGAACGTGTTGTCATTTAAATCGACTCGGATCAAGACGCATTCGCCTTCTTCCGCATGGCCTGCGCCAGCCGCTCCACCGCGTCGCACAATTCATCGACCGTGTTCGGTTTGAACACGAATTCGTTCACGGCGGCTACGCTAACGACGGGTTACTGCCACGAACCAGCCGCACGATAGCTCAATTTCGCCCGCATTTGAGGGACTGCTGCTGGCCGGTTTGCGACCTCCGCCCGAGGACCCCAATTTGAGGAATAGCGGACCGTCGCCACCCTTTATCAATCACCTTGGCCGCCTGTACCAAAACCGATTGGAGAATCTTGATGCCCAGCGCTACTTCAGTGGCTACGAAGCTTTTCCTGCAGCCACACCTTGATAAGTGATTGGTAGGGAACATCACGCGCATTTGCCGCGGACTTGAGCGAATCGAGCAGATGCTGTGGCAGGCGCAGCGAGATCGTCCTCGTAGTCGGTTTCAGATTAGGCAGGACAACCTTCTGGGCCTTACCCCAATCCAGATATTCCGTCGAATCGTGCGTTTCCCAAAACCCTCGTTCTTCAGCCTCATTGGCGAATTTCGGAACTGCTTTACGCTGCTTGCTCATAAATTACTCGCTCCTTTCGGTGCATGTCTCGTGCCGAGATCACTCGGATCTTCGCGCCCGCTTGCCGCACCGTGAACGCAATGTGCAGCAGGCGTCCCTGGTCGGTCTTGCCCAGCGCGTGAAACCGCGACTCTTGATCACTGTGTTTCAAATCTGCCAGCAACAGTAGAGGCGAATTGAAAAATACCTGCTCGGATTCTGCTGTCGACACCTCGTGTTTCTCATTTTTCCGAGCATTTCCATCGTCCCAGTCGAATCCAGTGATCTTGGTCAAGTCGATCATAATCGTATATTACCATGATATACATAACTGATCAATTTAAGCGTGTCGGGGGCGAATTCGTAAGTCAAGCCGCTATGGGGGTCTGGAATAGACCGCCGCAATGCTGCCGCCAGGTGTGTAATCAGAGCTTCCTTAAACGAACCTTAAGGAAATTGACTTGATGATGGCAACGAATTTATTCACAAAATCATTTTTCGAAAAACTTGCGTCCAGCAACGCCGTCCATCAATATAATCGGAGTTCCAGATCATTAGCGCTCCGCGGATGACCACGTTTACAGATGTTATAGCGGCGCAGGAAATAGCGGCGTGACGGCACCCATACTTAGTGATCGGGCCGAATCACTGCTGACAGACACATCAGCGCAAAAATCTGCGCTGCTACGAAACCAGGCACGTGAGCAGGCGTGATACCGGCAAACGTATCACTGAGCGACCTGGCAATCGTTACCGCTGGATTAGCAAAGAACGTCGAAGAAGTAAACCAATATCCCGCCGTGACAATCAGAGCGACCATCATCGGCACCTTCTCCGGCGCTCGTTTTACACCCAAGTGAATGGTGAGCAGCAATACCAGCGTGGCAATTATTTCTGATAGCCATTGCGACAGGCCGGTGTGCACCTTGACTGAAGATTGAAGAATAGGCAAAGCAAACATGACGTGAGTAATCCATACACCAACGATCCCGCCCAGAATCTGTGCAGGAATGAATCCTGCCGCGAACTTGGCAGGCAGGGAGCCGCTACGCCAGAACATCAGCGTCACCACCGGATTGAAATGTGCGCCGGATATAGGCGCCAGCACCGAGATCAGAACGTACAATCCGGCACCCGTTGCGATACTGTTTCCAAGCAGGGCAATGGCAGCATTCCCGGCTGAGAGTTGCTCGCCCATGATGCCGGAGCCAACGACAATCATGAGTAGTAGTGCCGTTCCGAAGAATTCGGCGGCCAGTGCCTGCCGATGGCTCATCGCAACGTGGTCGTTGTCTTGCCGATATTGCGCAGTTCCTCCTGAATACTCATGGCATTGAGTTTTTCGAGAGGTAGCGCGAGCAGTATCTTTAGCCGGCTGTGAATGCCATAAAAGACATTCTTGAAGGCTTGGCGCTTTTCCTCGTCCGTCCCCGTAACGGCAGCGGGGTCTGTAAACCCCCAGTGCGCAGTGACCGGTTTACCGGGCCACACTGGACATACTTCGCCTGCGGCATTGTCACAGACGGTGATAATGAAATCCATTTGCGGTGCGTCTGGCGTTGCAAACTCATCCCAATTCTTGGAACGCAGTTTCTCAAGGGGGTAACCTAGCGGGCGAATCATTTCGACCGCGAACGGATTCACGGTTCCACCCGGATGCGAGCCCGCAGAATGGCCAACAAAACGCCCTTCGGATTCGATGGTTGCGAGCGCCTCGGCCATGATTGATCGCGCGGAATTGCCAGTGCAAAGAAACAGAATGTTATAAGTGTGCATATCAGGTAGACCGTGTCACTGATTTCTTAAAGGTGATGCCGCACGACTTTCCACCGCAGCAGTTATCGACCAGAAATTCGAGCAGGTGATTCGTAAAATCAGCGTTAGGGCGATAAATCAGGTTGCGGCTTTGTCGCTCGACGCTCAGCAGCCCGGACGACACCAATTCCCGCAAGTGAAACGATAGGGTTGCCGCAGGTACGCCAAGCAACTCCTGCATCTGGGAGGGGCAAAGCCCCTTGTTTCCGCGCTGTACGATCAACCGGAATATGTTCAATCGGGTTTCTTGCCCGAGGGCGATAAAGGCGTGTGCGGCAGCTTTGTTATCCATAATTCCATTATAATGGAATTAAAGAAATAATTACTATATTTATTTCCGCGAACCACGGGGGGTGTGCACTTGGACGAATCAATCAAGGCGTTAGGCAACACCTACCGAGTGCCGGCCATATTTGCGCAGGCCGGTGTCGTCGATGATCCATTAGCAGGGGTGCTCCCGCAACAGCACCGGCACCACTTCACCGGCCACCGCCGTGAGCAGAGCCTGATCCGCCCACGGGGCGTCGGCCACCAGGTGGTGCATGCGCTGGTACGCCGATTCCACGTCCTGCGGGTGCACCCGCGCGGCCATCGGTTCGACGCTCTTTCGTTCTCCGGGCAGCATCAGCCCGCGCAGATACCAGCGCGCGGCCTGCTCACGGCTGGTGTGACCCAGCGCATTTAACATCACTTGGGCATACCGTTCAAAACGCGACTCCAGTGCACTGACCATGGCGATGTCCTTTGCTAATATGAACACCTCGACATGATCTCAAAATTCTAAACACAGTACAATTAAGAAATCTCACCCTTTGGCAGCGCGGAATGCTGCCTCCACGGCGCGCACCAGCGATGGATGTAGGGTCCCCAGTTTTGGTGTTTGCCCATTCGGCGCAGTCGGCGGAACGGAGAACCACTCGGACGTATAAGGCAGGTCTAGCGCCTGCTTCAGATCAAACTTGGTGTCGTAGCTTAGGCCCGCTGCGGTGTAGGCTGCTACGTTTCGCTCTCGCAGGATGGCAAACTCACCGCGATGCAAGGATGTTGTACGCTGGCTGGTGCCGTATGCTACGCGAACATCGAACTGTGGCGCGTCGTCGTCAAACACGGCAAGGATTAGAGCAGGGCGTGGCTTCGGGCGCGGATGAATTTGGTCAGGAAAATGGCACCAAACAATGTCACCGGCTGCGGGCTCGCCCCACCACCAGATGGTCACGCAGTGTCCATTTCAAACAAGCTCGAGCGAACCGAGCGTTTACCGCCTTGCGGAACACGCTTCCTGATCTGGCGAACCTGGGCTGCTGTCAGCGGGCCGTCGTCGGCCTCGTACTGCGGCAGCAACTTGACTGCCAATTCATGCAACGCATGATGAATGGCCTGTGTTTCGTCAACGCCTAATCGTTCTGCCAATTTTTTTGCAGTCTCACGGGAGACGCCCGTAGCGCTGTCGGTCGAACGGTAACGAAATGCGATCTGGTTGGCGGATGTACGGGTTGGCATATCGGATACCCCCATAATAATGGATATCTATAAGATATCCATTTATAAGTCGACTGTCAAGCTGAATGTGCCCTTGGCGTGCTCAATATGGCGCGTCTGTATTATTTGACATATATGTATAACGTGCATATACTTTGAACGTGTCTACCAATTTCGACCCAAAGAAAGATGCTGCAAATATCAAGAAGCACGGCGTGTCGCTCTCTGAGGGTGACGGGGTGCTGAATGATCCCCTCGCGCTCACCGTAGAAGATGATGCCGCAGAGGGTGAACAGCGCTTTGTCACAATTGGAACGAACATATTCGGGTCCCTGATGGTCGTGGTTCACACGCCCCGGGGTGGTGGGTCACGATTCATCTCGATGCGCAAGGCTGAACCTAAAGAGCGGAGAAACTATGAAAAAGGTATATGATTTTTCCAAAGGTAAGAGTGGCGCGGTGATTCCTGCGACCGCCAAGACGCGTATTACCATTTACATGGACGACGCGATTCTCAAGCGCTTCAAAGCTCAGTCTGAAAAGTCCGGGAAGGGTTATCAGACGCTAATAAATGAAGCCCTGAATTCGTATCTTGGGTTCACGGAGCAAGCGGTGACCCAAGATATTGTGCGTAAGATTGTGCGCGAGGAACTCGCAGCGCATGGCTAAACTAAATTCGCCTTCCCAAGGACGCTTCGGCGGGCCCGACTTCGAAGACGTCCTCGGTTAATAACGCATCAAGATGGACGTTAATGCGCAAATAAAAATTCTCGCAGCGCTCAGATTCATACTGCCATGCGCGGCATGTGGAGTTGTCGCCTAAGCAGCAATTGCGACCTTGCTGCAAACTTCCAGTTTGGGAATTTCGCGGAGTCGCCGTGGGGACGCCATTTTGAGTTAGGGCAAAGCTAACCATCTGATTACAAATAAGTATTTTTTTGGTGGATTAGGTTCGATTTGCTAAATACAGGAGGGGCCGACGCCAACCCCGTCAAAATTCTAAAATGGATTTCAGTTTAAGATTTATACGAACGCAGATTTTCGCTAGGCAATTGCTACAGTATCGAAGCGAAGCCGAGAGCTTTGTGCGGGTGACGCAGAATAGAAGTCTGATCTCACTCGAATTTGATGTTGGCGCTTTTGATTACCTTTCCCCATTTTGCTAGCTCAGCCTGCATGGTGGCCGCTAACTCAGTTGGAGAGCTTCCGGTTGGTACTGCTCCTTCTTTCGCGAGATAGCTTGATACGGAAGGTTTTTTTAGGATCTTCACAATTTCG
>VFLF01000334.1 GCA_009885185.1 Nitrosomonadales bacterium
AGGGGTTTTTGGGTTCTTTTCCGCAGCTATGTCCGCGGGAACGTCCGCACAACAGAAATTTCCTGCGAAACCGATACGCATCGTCGTCGGTGTCACACCCGGCGGCACCGCCGACATCATCGCCCGGCTGATGGGTGTGAAAATTACCGACCACTGGGGGCAGCCGGTGGTGATCGAAAACCGTCTGCCCGTGGTGGTAGCGAACACCACCGTGGCCAAGGCTAATCCGGACGGGTACACGCTGTTGCTGGCCTCGCCCGCGATAGCCATCCGCGCGGCGATGTTCACCAGCCTGCCGTACGACACGCTCAAGGATTTCGCGGGCGTTACCGAAGTCGGGTTCTCCAACACCGTGGTGGTCGTCACGCCGGATATGGGCGTGAAGTCGGTCAAGGAGTTGATCGCCTATGCCAATGCGCGGCCCGGCAAGACCTTCTTTGCCACGCCCGCCGTGGGCGGCGCGGATCACATGAATATCGAACGATTCCGCCTCGCCGCCGGCATCAAGGCGCAACACGTGGCGTACCGCGGCCCGCCGGAAAGCTTGATCGAGGTTGCCGCCGGTCGGGCGCACTTTACCGCCACCGGCTTGACTGCCGCGCTGCCCTTTATCAAGGCGGCAAGCTGGTGGCGCTGGTGCAGCGAGTTGCAGGCTTGCCGGGCGTGCCGGTCGCGGCAGACGTGATGCCGGAATGGGGACGCATAGGCACGCAGGCCCTGTTGGCGCCGGCGGGCACGCCGTTAGCGATCCGCCGTCAGATCGGCGCCGAGGTGGCACGCGTGCTGAATATTTTCGATATCCGCGTACGGCTGAGTGCCGCGTCGTTTCAGGTCACGACCACCACACCCGAAGAGCACGAGCGCAATCTGCGCGCCGATATCGCGGCCTTCGCGAAAATCATCAAGGAGATCGGGCTTAAGCCGAATTGACGTGAATCAGAAATGCGCTGGCCACGTGCCTCGTCCATTTGGAGTATGGACGGGATGCTGGATTTGCAACTATGCTTTGATTTTGTGATTCGGGAGGTTCCATGAACGTATCTCGGAAGTTGTTCGCAGTTGCTGTCATGGCTGGCGCGGTGCTCGCCGGAATGCCGCAACAGGTGTTGGCACAGCAGAAATTTCCAGCGAAACCGATACGTATAGTGCTCGGTTCCACTCCCGGCGCGACGCCCGATATTCTTGCCCGCATGATTGGCGCGAAGATGAGCGAAAACTGGGGTCAGCCCGTGGTGATCGAGAACAGGGTAGGCGCAAGCGGAGCAATAGCCGCGAACGCCGTCGCCAAGGCGGCTCCGGATGGCTACACATTACTGGCGACATCGGCCCAATTCGCAGTTCGCGCGGCGTTGGTCCCTAACCTGCCGTTTGATTCGATCAAGGATTTTGCGGGCGTTACCGAAATTGGCAGCCCGAACTCTGGTTTGGTCGCGGGCGCAACAACGGGATTAAAATCGTTGAAGGATCTCGTTGCAATGGCGAAGGCGCAGCCGGGAAAGGTGTTGTTCAGTTCGGCAGGCGCGGGTTCATCAGATCACATGAACGGCGAGCGGTTCCGGCTTGCAATGGGGATCAAAGTGCAGCATGTCGGCTTCAAAGGCCAATCGGAGGCGCAGATCGAGGTTCTCGCGGGGCGTATTCATTTCATGCACACCGGTCTGACATCCTCCCTTCCGTTTATCAAGGATGGAAAGCTGCTGGCATTGGCGCTCAAGCGTAAGGTGGCGATTCTGCCCGAAGTGCCCGCGATGTCTGATTTTATTCCGGGGTGGAAAACCCTCGGTGCACAAGCAATTCTGGTGCCTGCGGGCACGCCATCCACCATTCGCCAACAGCTGAGCAAGGAAATCGGACGCATCCTCAATCTGCCCGATGTCAAAGAGAAGTTAGAGGCGGTGGGTTTCAATATTGCACCAACCACGCCCGAAGAACACGACCGCAACCTTCGCAATGACATCGGCGTTTACTCCAAAATCGTCAAGGAGGCCGGCCTGCGGCCGCAGTGATTTTTTTCGCGACCGTTTCCAATAAGGATTGACAGGAATCATCGCACGTCCACTTCACCTTTTGCGCCAACGCCCGAACCGCCGTATTAGCCGCGCGACGTGACCGTTGCGAGAAATTACCGCCAAGGCGCCCGATACCTCGCCATGAACTTGCGGTCGATGCCGTCCTTCCAGCGCCACACCCAGTTGCCGTGAAGCG
>VFLF01000009.1 GCA_009885185.1 Nitrosomonadales bacterium
GCGGGCGCGGGCGGCAACCTCGGCGCGGAAATCGCCGCCCGCGCGGCGCCCGACGGTTACACCTTGTTGATGGTGACCGCCAGCCAGCCCATCGCGGTGACGCTGTTTGCCAAACTGAATTACGACCTCATCAAGGATTTTGCGCCGGTGAGTTTGTTGGCCAGCACGCCGTACTTGCTGTCGGTGAACTACAGCGTGCCCGCCGCCTCGGTGCCGGAACTCATCGCGCTGGCGAAGGCGAAACCCGGTGCGCTGCGTTACGGCTCGGGCGGCAGCGGCTCGCCGCCGCATCTGGCCGCCGAGATGTTTCGCGCGCAGGCCGGCATCGACTGGCTGCATGTGCCGTACAAGAGCATCGCGCCCGCGCTGACCGATCTGGCCGCAGGGCAGGTGCATGCCGTGTTCTCGGTGGTATCGGCGGCGCTGCCGCTGGTGAAATCCGCCAAGCTGCGCGCGCTGGGCGTGACCAGCGCCAGGCGTACGCCGTTGGCGCCGGAGTTACCGGCATTGGCCGAGACGCTGTCGGGATTTCAATTCGCTGGCTGGTACGGACTGGCCGCGCCCGCCGGCACACCGCGCGATGTTATCGCGCGCATACACGATGCTTCCGTGCGCGCGGTAAAAAGCGCCGACTTGCAGGAACGTCTGACCACCCTGAGCGCGGAAGCAGCGGGCAGCACGCCGGCGGAGTTCGGCGCGTATTTGCGCGCGGAGATCGCGCGTCTGGGCAAGGTGGTGCGTGATTCGGGTGCACGGGCCGATTGAGTGGTTGCCGCGGTTGTCTTGCCGCCGTTTGCCTACGCCTAAGCCGCCCGCAAGCGCATAGGCTGTCGCGGTAGCGCCGAAAGCCTCACTATCGAGGAGTCAACGCATGGTCATCCAGCGAATTTGCGCAAGTGTATTCACCGCTATCGAGGTTTCGGTCAGTCGTCCTCGTCGGTAATGATGTTGAGCACGCGCGTGCGCTTGGGGCCGGTGTAGCGTTCCATCTTCACCAGCACTGGAAAGAGTTCTTCCAACCTGACGCGCGCCTCGGCTTCCTTTTCGAACCGGAGCAGCTTTCCATCCGGTCCTTTGACATCGTGCCACACCCGCGCATCGTCTTCGTCGTCCTGCACTTGCAGTTTGAACATGATTGTTGCTCCGCGGTTATTCCGCTTTTGCGTCGGTAGCTTTGGCCACGCGCGCCCATTTATCGAGCTCGTCTTTGAGAAACCGAGCGAATTCCGGTGGACTGCTACCCACGCCCTCGAAACCCAGCGCAGAGATTTTTTCCTGTACCTCGGGCAGTTTAAGGCCCTTCGCGGCCTCGGTGTGCAGTTTATGAATAATATCGCGCGGTGTTTTGGCGGGCACCATCAAGCCGTTCCAGGCCAGCGCCTCAAAATCCGCCACGCCCGCTTCCACCATGGTCGGCAGATCGGGTACTGCGGCCGAGCGTTTTAATGAGGTAACCGCCAGACCGCGCAACCTGCCCGCTTTGATCTGCGGCACCGACGCCGGGCTGACCACGAACATGAATTGCGCCTGATTGCCTATCAGCCCGGTCACCGCCTGCCCCACAGTTTTGTACGGCACATGCACGACGTTGACGCCGGTTTTAAGACGCAAATATTCGGTAATGATGTGCGCCGGAGATCCCGTGCCGCCAGAGGTGTAGTTGATTTCACCCGGCTTGGCCTTGGCGAGCGCCAGCAATTCTTCCACGGATTTCACCGGCAGCGCCGGATTCACGCTGAGTATGAAGGTGATAGTACCAAGCAGACTTACCGGCGCGAAATCGCGCTCCATGTGATAGTTCAGTTTGAAGTAATTCGGGCTGATGGTATGCGTGCCCGTGGCGAGTAGCAGCGTGTAGCCGTCGGGCGTGGCGCGCGATACCAGGTCCGCCGACATCATGCCACCACCGCCGCCGCGTTCCTCCACGACGATCTGTTGACCCCAGGCTTCGGTGAATTTCTGGCCGAGGATGCGCGCCATGGCATCCGGTCCGCCGCCGGTGACCCAGCGGATCGGCTTATTGGGAAATTTGTCAGAAGCGCCGCCGCGCGCAGCGCCCGTCTGAGCAGGTGCGGTTCCCGATGCGGCGATCAGCAGCAGGCCGGCGCCGGCATTAACCAATTGTTTTCCAACGAGTGTTTGCATGGACAGGACTCCGCCAAGCCGACTACGGTTTCTCCAGCTTATACTGCACAGCAATTTTCAATCACACAAGTCGAGGAAGCAACATGGCAAAACTGCGCGCGGTGGAATGCCGAGAATTCATCAAGGCGGTGGTGGAAAAGGCGGAAGAAATGCGCGTGCCGGTGGCGATAGCGATCGTCAACGCGGAGGGGCATTTGCTGGCGCTGGAACGCATGGACGACGCGGGGTTTATCACGCCCGACACCGCGCACAGCAAGGCCTGGACGGTAGCGGCGTTTCGCACCATGAGCCCGCGTTTTCAGGACGGGCTGATCATTCAGCAGTGGTTCAAAGAGCGCAATCCGCAAATGCTGATGAATGCGTCAGTGTTCAGCGGCGGCAAGGCCGTGGTGTCGGGCGGTTGCGCGCCGGTGTTCAAGGGCGACGAATTGGTAGGGTGCTACGGCATCAGCGGCGGCACCTCGGATCAGGATGAAATCATGGGTCGCTATGCGCGCGAAAAAGTCGGCTGGGCGCACAAGCCCGTGCATGACGACATGCCGCCCGACGTGAAGGAGCACGTCAACCAGCTGTACGACAGCGTGGGGTTGGGCGAACGCAAACTGTAATCCGCGCGTCAGATGCGCGGATCGTCATGCCCGATGGCCGTGCCCGTATCGGGAATCCTCGAGGCGAGCGCACTCACAGGCAGGGCGACGCCCAGCGAGGCCGTTCTTGATGATCTGGCGCAGCACGCCGGGGCCTATTTCCTTTTTCGCCAGTCATCTTCGTCCGTGATTATGGTGATAACGCGCGTGCGCTTGGGGCCGGTGTAATGCTCCATCTTTACCAGCACCGGGAAAAGTTCTTCAAGCTTCGCGCGCGCGTCGGCTTCTTTCTCGAATGTCAGCAACGCGCCGTTCGCACCTTTGACATCGTGCCAGACACGCGCGTCGGTTTCGTCGTCCTGCATTTGTAGTTTGAACATGGGATAACCTTCGTCAGATGCGCGGATCATCATACCCGATGGCCGTGCCGGCATCGGCAATGTGCGAGGCAAGCGTGCCCACTGGCAGAGTGATGCCGAGTTCGCGCGCGAGTTCCAACGCGGAGTGCAGGTCCTTGCGGATGTTGGGCAGCGGCGCCTCGGCAGCGGCGGGTTTCATCATGTTTTTCCAGCGTGGCCCCATGTCGTCCCACACTTGCAGTACGGTACTGTTGGCGAGGCCGTCCTTGATGATCTGGCGCAGCACGCCGGGATCCACGCCGCCTTTCACTCCCAGC
>VFLF01000875.1 GCA_009885185.1 Nitrosomonadales bacterium
CTGCCCGCCGAGAACGGCACCAGCAGGCGCACGACTTTGTTCGGATAGGCCTGCCCTGAGCCTGTCGAAGTGGTCTGCGCCGTGCTCGTGGCAGCAGCCATCGCGAGGATAAGCAAGGTAGGCAGGGGAGAGTGTTTCATGCGTGATTCCTTCATGGCGTAGTTGTTTACAGTGTGTGCGACTTATCGCCGCGTGTGAAGCCGATGAGCGGCGCATCGATGCCCATACCTTTCGTCAGCGCGATCACCTTGAACAGCTCGCCCATTTCCGCCGGTGACAGGAGCTTTTGCGCCTGTGCCGCGAGCGGCGCGTAGGTGCGGACGTCGCTGGCGGGGGTGCGTGACAGTAACTCGGTGATGCCGCAGTTGATCAGGAAGTTGGCTTGCGTGGCATAGCCCATCAGCGATGCGCCGCCATCCATTGCGGCTGCAGCGACGGCGCTGAAATCCACATGCGTGGTAATGTCCTGCAGGCCAACGAAGGCGAACGGATCGTCGTGTGCGTGATGGCGATAGTGACACATCAGCGTGCCCTGATTGCGCTGCGGATGATAAAACTCCCGCGCCGGGAATCCGTAGTCGATGAACAGCATTACGCCGCGCGTGAGCACGCGCGCGAGGCTGGTAACCAGTGCGCGGGCCGTCAGGTTGATTTCGGTTGCGTAGCCGCTTGCAAGCGATAGCGTTGACGCGGCGTGCAGCAGTTCCCCGGTAGCGGGGCGCGGTGAGCGCTGGAAACTATCGGTATCGCCAAGAGCGACGCCCATTTCGCAGGCATCGCCATCGGTCGCCTGTATTAAATGCGACGGTGTCGCGTCCAGCACCTCATTAGCCAATATCACGCCTTCGAACTCGTCCGGCAAAACATCCAGCCAGCGCACGCGATTGAGCAATGCGGGTGCGCGTTGCGCGATGGTTGCTCGCTGCCGCTCCCGCAGGTCGCCACTCAATTCCAGAATAAAATAGTGCTCCGGCGCACAATCCTGTGTAGCCAACGCCAGCAATAACTCCGCCGCCAGCACGCCGCTGCCCGCGCCGATTTCCAGCACGTTACGCAAACCCGCGCGATGCAACTCAAACAATTGCCGCGCAATGCAGTGCGCAAACAGCGGCGACATTTCGGGGGCAGTGACAAAATCGCCACCCGCGCCGAACTTGCGGCTGCCGGCGCTGTAGTAGCCCAAGCCCGGCGCGTAGAGCGCGAGTTCCATGTAGCGCGCGAAGCTGATCCAGCCGCCAGCCTGCGCTATTTCGCGCACGATCAAGGCTGACAATTGCGCGCTTAACGCCTGCGCTTCGGGCGACGGCGCAGGTAGATTCGACAAGTGTGGGGGAATAATCACGCCTCGGATGATCCCCGAATACGCTAAAATAAACAATACGTTATGAAGCTCCCCCTCAACAAGAAAACAGTGCTGGTGACCGGCGGTGCGAAGCGCGTGGGCGCGGCGATTTGCCGCCGCGTGCATGCGGCGGGCGCGAATGTCGTGATCCACTATCGCGCGTCGGCAACGGATGCGCACGCGTTGGCGAAAGCCCTGAATGCTGCGCGCGCGGGCAGTGCCGCGTGCGTGAAAGGCGATTTGCTGGATGAGAAAACACCACGCGCATTGGTAGCGGCGTGCCGTGCAGAATTTGGCCGGCTGGATGTACTCGTGAATAACGCGTCGAGCTTTTACGCCACTCCGGTGGGCAAAATGAATGAACGCGCGTGGGCCGATCTCATTGGCACCAACCTCAAAGCGCCGTTGTTCATCGCGCAGGCGGCGGCTGTTGAATTGAAAAAGCGTCGTGGCTGTATCGTCAATATCGTAGATATCCACGCCGAGTTTCCGCTGAAAGATTACGTGATGTACAGCATAGCCAAAGGCGGGCTGGCCGCGTTGACACGTTCGCTGGCGCGTGAACTGGCGCCCGCGGTGCGGGTGAATGGCGTCTCCCCCGGCCCGATTTTGTGGCCGGACATGGGTATCTGGAAAAACCCGCGAACGCGCAAGAAGATCGTGGATCGCACGTTGTTAAAGCGCGTTGGCGAACCCGACGATATCGCCCGCGCGGTTGAATTTTTAGTCGCGGGTGCGCCCTATGTCACGGGACAAATCATCGCGGTGGACGGCGGACGCAGCATTGCTATATAAGTAGGCCCATGGACACACACGCTATTCACACTATCCACCTCACCCCGCGCAGCAATAAAGAGCGCAAGCAAGGCTACGAGTCGAACAAACTCGCCAAGCGTTTGCGTCGTCAGGCCGGTCAGGCCATCGGCGATTTCGACATGATCCACGACGGTGACAAGGTCATGGTGTGCCTGTCGGGCGGCAAGGACAGTTATGCGCTACTGGATATTCTGCTGCACCTGAAAGCGCACGCGCCAATTCATTTTGATCTGGTGGCGGTGAACCTCGATCAAAAGCAGCCGAATTTCCCGGAACACATCCTGCCGCAATATCTCACGCAACTCGGCGTGCCGTTTCACATCGAGAATCAGGACACCTACAGCATCGTCAAACGCGTGATCCCCGAAGGCAAGACCATGTGTTCGTTGTGCTCGCGGCTGCGGCGCGGCGTGCTGTATCGCGTGGCAGGCGAACTCGGCGCGACCAAAATCGCCCTCGGCCATCACCGCGACGACATCCTCGAAACCTTTCTGCTCAATATGTTCTACGGCGGCAAACTCAAAACCATGCCGCCCAAGCTGGTGTCCGACGACGGCAAGCACGTGGTGATCCGCCCGCTGGCGTACTGCGAAGAAAAAGACCTTGCCGAGTGGGCCGAAGTGAAGCAGTTCCCGATCATTCCCTGCACGCTGTGCGGCTCGCAGGAGAATTTAAAACGCAAAGAGGCCAAAGTGCTGCTGCGCGAATGGGAGAAAAAATTTCCGGGCCGGGTGGAGACCATGCTGACCGCCCTGCAAAACATCAAGCCGTCGCATATGCTGGATCGGCAGTTGCATGATTTCAAGGCGGTGGTGGCGACCGGCGTGGCAGAGCCGGATGGCGACAAGGCGTTTGACGAATAGTCGTTTGTGATGGGTTTCACCCATCCTACGGCAGCATTGGTAGGATGGGTGAAACCCATAACCAACGCGCGTGGCGTGCCTTAATCCGTCGCCTTGACCCCCGCGGCCTTCACCGCCTTGCCCCAGCGCTGATACTCCGCCTGCATGAATTTGCCGAAAGCCTCCGGCGCCATCGGCGTGGGGTCGTAGCCGCGGTCGCTTAATTGTTTGGCGGCGTCGCTGCCGCTTAGTATTTTGGTGAACACGCTGTTCAGTTGCGTGATGATGGGCTGCGGCGTATTCGCCGGGGCCATCAGGCCGTACCAGCCGCTGATGGCAAAACCCTTGAAGCCTTGTTCGTCGAGCGTCGGCACGTCGGGCAGTTCGCGCGTGCGTTTGGCGGTGGTGACGGCGAGCGCGCGGATTTTGCCGGCGCGGATCTGAGGAATGGCAGCGCCGGGGCCTGAGAACAGGGTTTGCACTTCACCGCCGAGTGCCGCAGTCATCGCTGGGCCGCTGCCGCGATAGGGGATGTGCGTTAATTTTAGTTTTGCTGTCTGGTAAAAAACCTCCTGTGCCAGGTGCGCGGTGACATTGCCGGAGCCGTAGTTGTAGCCGTTGGGTTTGGCGGCGGCGAGTTTGATGAAATCCGCCAGCGTCTTGGCCGGTACTGTGGGATGCACCGACACGATGTAGGGTTGCTC
>VFLF01000923.1 GCA_009885185.1 Nitrosomonadales bacterium
CGGTTCGATCAGCGCATGCAGAAAAAAACCGGGTTGCGTTCAGCGAAATCGTAGGTCACGCATTTCGCTTAACTGCCGCAATGCAATCTGTTTCTCGGCGGTGATCTGGTTAAGCTGGCTGCGGTAATACGACACGCGGCTTTGCAGTTCGCTGCGCCGCGCGTGCGCGCCCATGTCGGCTGGGTCGTTTCTCATGTAGACAAGCTGCGTTTCGGCCTGCCGCATCTGGCTGTGCAGCAGGCTCTCATCGCGTTCAAGCACGGAAAGGCGTGATTGCAGGCGTGTGAGTTCGCCTTGCCGTCCCAGCTCACTGTCGCGACGTCGTGCGTACTCGGCTTGGTCCGCTTCGCTTTTTTCGATGGCGCGCCGCAGCCGCTCGGCGTAGGCGCGTTCGAGCGCGGCGTCGTCGATTTCGTTTTGCGCGGGCGCATCACGGGTCGCCATGGAGGTGGCGGGCGCCAGTGCGGCCATCAGCGCGGCGATGATGAGGGCGATGGCGCGACCCGTGTGCGACTTCATGCGAAGGGTTCCGTTGTGTGATTTGCCACGATGCGTATTCGACGCCGAAGCATGCAAAAGAGTTCTCTCACGGCGCGCTTGCGCAATCACGGGCGGCGGGGTGTAATGCCTGTTGTTCCTATATGAACATCGGGCGATGTTGTAAAAATACTTTAAAAACAAATACTTACAATCTTCACCTATCGTGATGGGGAGAAAGTGTATGAGACGTATTTTTTTATTGTCCATGGTGGCCGCGCTGGTGTCGTGCGCTGGGCCGTCAACTACCGGCACCGGTTCGACCACGCCGCTGTCGCGCGATCAGGAGTTGGTGAGCCGCGCGGTCGCCGCGATGGGCGGGGCGGATGCATTGCGCGGCCTGCGCGGCGCGTCGATCAAGGGTACGGTCAAACACTGGGAGCCGGAGCAATCGCACGTGCCGGGCGGCGAAGCGCGTTTCGCCGCTGAAGCGACGTTCGACATGACGCATGATTTTGCCAATCACGTGTCGCGCATCGATTGGGAGAAGAAATTTGCGTATCCCGCGCCGCGCACGTTCACCTACACCGAGATCGTCACGCCTGACGCGGGCGCGGTGATCGGCATTGATTCCAACGGACGCACGCGCGAGAGCCTCGCGAACACGCCGCCGATGCATGCCATGTCGGGCTTGCGGCTGGCGACCACGCAGCGCGAGTTGCGGCGTGCCTCGCCCTCGTTGCTGCTGGAGATGCGCAACAACCCGGGCCGGGTCAATCGCATGGGCGACGTGAGCGCCGGCGGCATCACGCATCCGGCGCTGTCGTATAACGCGGGCGCGCACCATTTCGTGGTGCTGTTCGATCCCAACAGCGGCCTGCCCGCGCGCGTGCGCACGCAGGATGTCGACAATATGTGGGGCGATGTCGATTACGACCTGGTACTGTCGGACTGGCAGCCGGTGGCCGGTGTGCGCATGGCGATGAGCCAGCGTTATGAATTGAACGGCCGCGTGGTGGCGGACCTGCGCATCACGCAAGTCACGCTGAATCCGGTAATCAATCCGGCGGGCATGGTGGTGCCAGCCGCTCTGCTGAAAACGGCCGCCAAGCCAGCGGTGGGTAACATTTCGTATCAGTGGGTAATTCGCCGGCAGTTTATCGGCACCTATCTCGATTCGGATCATCCGAGTTTTGACACGCAGGCGACGCAATCGCTGCGGTTGCAGGAGCTCGCGCCCGGCGTGCAGCACGTGGTGGGCGGCTCGCACAACGCGCTGGTGGTGGAGATGCGCGATCATCTGATCGTGTTCGACGCGCCGGTGAACGACTGGCAATCGAACTGGACGATACGCACCGCGCAAGCGCGCTACGGCGGCAAGCCGGTGCGCTACCTGGTGCTGACGCATCACCACATGGATCACGCGGGCGGGCTGCGCGCCTACCTGGCGCAGGGCGCGACGCTGGTGGTGGGGCGCGGCGCCACAGCGCATTACCGCCGCGTGCTGGCGGCGCCCGCGACCCGCAATCCGGATGTGGCGCCGCGCGATTATTCCAAGGTGACTATCGTCGAGGTGGCCGACCGCTACGTGATGCGAGACGGTGTGCGCGAAGTGTCGGCGCACCTAACGGAGAACCCGCACGTGGATGCGATGCTGATCGGCTACGTCGCCGATGCGCGCATCGGTTTTGCGACCAATATCTGGAGTCCGGGCGCGGCGCCTTTGCCGAAGGAAATCAGCACGCCGCTGGCGGCGATCGTAACGGCAGCGCGCCGCGCGGGGATACAGCCGCTGCGCTTCGCGGGTGGGCACGGCAGCACCAGTGACTACGCGCCGCTGGCCGATTTGGCGGGGAAAAAATAACTATGCCCAAAAACAAGTCAAAGCCCGCGTTATTGTCCGCTGCGGCCATCCGCCGCATGAAGGAAGACAAGTTCGTGCATTTTTTGAATCCGGGCGCCATCCGTTATACGCGCTCGCTGGGTGACGCCTGCGGTTTGTCGTCCATCGGCGTGCATCTGGTGCGCCTGAAGCAGGGCGACGACAGCACGGAGTATCACTTTCATCACCAGGATGAAGAGTGGGTGTACATCCTCTCCGGCAGCGGCATCGCGGAAATCGGCGGAAAGAAATTTAAAATCGCAAGTGGAGATTTCATGGGCTTTGTCGCGGGATCCGAGCCGCATGGGATGCGCAATCCATATAAAAAAGATTTGGTGTATCTGGTCGGCGGCAACCGCTGGCCGCTGGACGTGTGCGATTACCCGCGCATCGGCAAGCGGCGTTATCGCATGAATGGCAACAACGCTTATCTGGATCTGGCCGCGCTGACGCCGGTAAAGCGGGTGAGAAAATAAGGCATCGTGGATATGCCTTCTTTGCTTGTCAGCAGCAATAATTTTCGAAAACTTCCGCGGGAACGGACATGAGACTCTCAACCAAATTGGCGCCGATCGTGCTGGGCGTGATGGCATTGTGCGGCGTGTTTGCCGCGGCAGGTTCGGGGGCGCAAAGCTTCCCGGCGAAACCCCTGGATATCATCGTGCACACGGGGCCGGGCGGCGGCTCGGATGTGTTCACGCGCGTGGTCGCCGACATCATCGCGAAGGACAAGTTGCTGCCCGTGCCTACGACGATATTGAACAAGGCGGGCGGAGGCGGCGCGATCGCGCAAAATTATGTGGTCGGCAAGCGCGGCGATCCGTATACCGTATACGCCATTGCGGCAGCGCTGATGGTGGCGATCCCGATACGCAATGGCACCGACACCGGGCTCGAGAAATTTCAGCCGCTGGGCCTGCTGGGATTCGATATCAATGCGTTTACGGTGCGGCCCGATTCGCCGTACCGCACGATGCGCGATCTGGTGGAAGCGGCGCGCGCCAACCCCAAGGGCATCACCATCTCGGTGGGTTCCGTGGGCAGCTCCAGTCACTACGTGCCTTTCACGCTGGAGAAACTTGCGGGCGTGCGCTTTAACATCGTGCACATGAAAAGCGGCGCCGAGGCCGTCACTACCATGTTGGGCGGACACGTGCATGCGACCGCGGAGCAACTGGCGGAGATGACGCAATACATCGAGGCGGGCAAGGTGCGCATCCTTGGCGTGGCCGCGCAAAAGCGCATCGGTGCCTTGCCGAACGTGCCAACCATTAAGGAGCAGGGCCACGATCTGCACGTGGGCGCTGGGCGCGGCTTCGTGTCGCCGGCGGGCATACCCAAGGAGGCCGCGGCGACACTGGAGGCGGCGTTTGCGAACGTCTACAAGTCGGCGGCATGGCGCGACTACATGCGCCGCAATTACTACGAAGAGGTCTACATGAACGGCGCCGAACTCACGCGCCACATGATCGAGATCAAGCCTGCGATGGAACAGTTCGTCAAGGAACTGGGGTTGGCGAACAAGCCTTAGACAGTTTGGAGCGGAGAGTTCAGCGTCTGGCACGTTCTACTACCTCGCCGTGGCAGCGGTTGTCCTCTACACCGAACGTTCAACGCTAATCAACTTCAGAACGGCAGCACGATACCCGGCTTAATGGCAATCAGCGCGCGGCGGAACTCATCCTGTATGCGTTTGATCGCCGCTTCGTTTTCCGCCTCGAAGCGCAGCACGATCACCGGTGTTGTATTCGACGGACGCGCGAGGCCAAAGCCATCGGCGTACTCCACTCGCATGCCGTCGATGGTGATGATTTCCTGAGCGTTGCTGAAGGTGGCGCGCTGTTTGAGCGCGTCCATCAGCGTGTAGTTTTCGCCCTCGGCGGTGTGTACGTGCAGCTCGGGCGTGCTCACCGCATCGGGCAGTGATTCGAGCGCGGCGGAAAGATCGGGCACCCTGGACAGAATTTCCAGCAGCCGCGCGCCGGCGTAAAGCGCGTCGTCAAAGCCATACCAGCGTTCCTTGAAAAACACATGGCCGCTCATCTCGCCGGCCAGCGGCGCGCCGGTTTCTTTCAGCTTGGCCTTGATGAACGAGTGGCCGGTTTTCCACATCAGCGGCTTGCCGCCGCGGTCGCGTATCCATTGGAACAGGTTGCGCGTGGATTTCACGTCGAAAATGATTTCCGCGCCCGGATTGCGTGATAGCACATCGGCGGCGAACAGCATCAACTGCCGGTCGGGGTAGATGATCTTGCCGGTCTTGGTGACCACGCCCAGCCGGTCGCCGTCGCCGTCAAACGCCAGACCCAGTTCGGCGCTGCCTGTTTTCAGCGCCGCGATCAGATCTTGCAGGTTCTTCGGTTGCGACGGATCGGGATGATGGTTGGGAAAACGGCTGTCTACCTCGCAGAACAGTTCCTGCACGTCGCAGCCCAGCCGTCGATAGAGCTCTGGCGCAAACGCACCCGCCACGCCGTTGCCGCAATCGACCGCGATTTTGATCGGGCGCGCGAGTTTGATATCACCGACGATGCGGCTCAGATACGCTTCGCGGATATCGTGGGTACGGTAGCTGCCGCTGCCGTGCGCAAGGTCACCGCGCTCGATGCGCGTGCGCAGCGCCTGTATCGCATCGCCCGCCAGGGTGTCGCCGGCGAGCATCATTTTCAGGCCGTTGTATTCGGGCGGGTTGTGCGAGCCGGTGACCATCACACCGGAATGCGTGTTCAAGGCGTAGGTGGTGAAGTAGACCATCGGTGTTGCCACCATGCCGACGTCGATTACGTCGATGCCGGCGGCGCGCAGGCCGCGCGCCAGTGCCGCCGATAGTTCCGGCCCGGATTCGCGGCCATCGCGTCCGATGGCAACTTGGGTTTGTTTACGCGCAACGGCTTCGGCGCCTATGGCATGGCCGATGTTTTCCACCGCTTCAACGGTGAGCGTGCGACCGACGATGCCGCGGATGTCGTAGGCTTTGAAGATTTCGGGTGGCGCAAAGGTAGACACTAAAAATCCTTTAATAACTAATACTTATTTATCTTCGAAGAAGCGCAGCAAGCGCTGTGTCAGCCAGCCGATGTTACCCGGAAACGGGCCGCTGATAAATCCAACGTGACCGCCGGTGGCGGGCGTGTCGAGTTCAACACTTGGTGAAACCTCCTGCGGCGTCGGTAAAAAACGCACCGGCAAAAACGGATCGTTGCGCGCGTTCAGCAGCAGCGTCGGCACGGCAATGGACGCCAAAAATGGTTTGCTGCTGGCGCGCGCGTAGTAATCGTCCACGCCGTCAAAGCCGTGCAGGGGTGCTGTCACCAGATCGTCGAACTCGCGCAGCGTGCGCGCGGCCAGCATAGCGCGCTTGTCGCACAGTGCCGGGTAGCGTTTCATTTTGGCCAGCGTTCTGGCCTTCATCGTCTTGAGAAAATTGCGCGTGTAGACCAGATTAAAGCCGCGCGCGAGGGCAACGCCGGCGGCGGCAAGGTCCACCGGCGCGGACACTGCTGCCGCGCGCGTGATCACCCCACGCGCCGCGTCGCCTTGCTCGCCCAGCCATTTGAGCAGCGCGTTGCCACCGAGCGAAACACCCACGACGTAGATCGGGCCGGTGCGCGTGGAGCGCAGACGGCGCAGCACCCAATCGATTTCGGCGCTGTCGCCCGAATGATAAGCGCGCGGCAAGCGGTTGATCTCGCCGCCGCAGCCGCGAAAATGCACCACCACGCCGCGCCAGCCGCGCGCATCCGCCGCGTGCATCAGCGCGCGCGCGTAGTGACTGTTGGAGCCGCCCTCCAGGCCGTGAAATAGCACCACCAGCGGCGCATCGTCATGCTGATCCAGAGCGAGTTCCCGTTGGGGGTTGTCCAGCCAATCCAGATCGATGAAATCAAAATCCGGCGTGTCCCAGCGCTCGCGCCAATACGTTACCTCGGGGCGGCGCACCCAGGTCGCGGCGTGGATGGTTTGGGCGTGGCCGCCGGGCAGCCAGCGGGGCGCACGATAGGGTGGCAACAGGGTGGGCGGATCGACGGCGGACATGAAAAATGCTGAACTAGGAAAGCGCGGCATTGTAGCGGAATGCACGGCGCGCGGCTGGTGGTATGTGAAGGCGGCGTTTATAATTATGATGCGCGCTGAATTCGCGCTGTCACCTTAA
>VFLF01000746.1 GCA_009885185.1 Nitrosomonadales bacterium
AGCTTACTGGTGGCGGATGATCTTGCTGGCGTTATTTATCGTATCTGGTATCGGGGAACAAAATAATACGAAGCTGATTTCGCAGAACAAAACGGTTGAAAGACCGTAAGGCCTGACCCCAGGCCTTGCTTGATCACCCTTATAATATCCACATGAAATTGTTGGCCCTCGATACCTCTACCGAATACTGTTCCGCAGCCCTATGGCTTGAGGGGGAGACCCATGTAAAACGGGTACATGCAGGTCAATTGCATAGCGCACTCTTATTGCCCATGGTGGATGAGTTATTACGTGATTCCGGCTTATCGCTTAATAAGCTCGATGGCATTGCCTACGGCGCAGGCCCGGGGTCTTTCACCGGGTTACGGATCGCATGTGCCGTCACGCAGGGCTTGGCATTAGGTGCGGATTTGCCCGTGGTCGGTGTATCCACTCTGGCATCGATAGCGCAACAGGTGGATGATGACCGCGTGCTGACGATACTTGATGCGCGGATGGAGGAGGTGTACTGGGCCGCCTATCAGCGCACAACGTTGGGTTGGATATGTATTACGGAGCCCGTTTTAAGTTCACCCGACTTGGTTTGCGTCCCGGATGATCGCGTATGGATGGGTGCGGGGAATGGTTTCAGAACACTTGCAGCCAAATTGCCTGACCACTTGCACTCTCAGCTTAAAAAAATATACGCCGATTTGATGCCCGACGCTGTTGCCATTGCCGCGCTGGCTGCCCCGGTATTTGCGCGGGGCGAGGGCGTCGATGCGGCATTAGCTGCGCCCATCTATCTGCGCGACAAAGTGGCGATGAACATTGATGAACGCCGCATAAAAAAACAGCAAAGTCTCGAGAAAACGATGTGAGTGCGCCTGACGAACAAAACTGCTATGAAATTCAGCACGTGGTTCGCCCGATGCGCGAGACGGATTTGCCTAGAATTTCCCGCATCGAATTGGCAAGCTACGAATATCCATGGACATTGGGAAATTTCCGCGACTCGATGCATGCCGGCTACAGCGTTTGGGTACGTGAGGCTGAAGGTGAGGTCGTCGGTTATTACGTATTGATGGCAGCGGTGGGTGAAGCGCATTTACTTAACATGACCATTGCGCCGATCTGGCGAGGTCATGGATTAGGACGCGAATTGCTGGAGCACTGTCTTGCCTCCGCCAGAGCCCACCGGGCTGAATGTCTGTTTCTTGAAGTCCGCCCATCCAACACGGTCGCGCTGGCGCTCTATCACAGTAGTGGTTTTGTTAACCTGGCTGTGCGCCCTGATTATTACCCGAGCCGCAAAGGCCGCGAAGATGCTGTCATCATGAAGCGGAATATTGCATGCCAGTAACTGAAGAATTGACGCGGGAGGATTGTTACAAGGAGCTGGATCTGTGGCCGATCTGGCGCCTAACAAGTCATCACGCCCACAGCGATGCTTCAAACGTTGCGGCGACAGCGCAAAATAGTAAGCAAAAAAACGTCGCTTCCACCCCAACAAAAACGGCAGAAACCTTCGATCCAGTACCCGTCATCTCGTGGGATGCACTGCGTGATGCCGTCAATACGTGCACCCGTTGCAAGCTGCACAGCACCCCCACCCAAGGTGTGTTGGGTGTCGGTGATCTTGACGCAGACTGGCTGATTATTGGTGAAGCG
>VFLF01000709.1 GCA_009885185.1 Nitrosomonadales bacterium
CCGCCGACCATTCCCCATGTCAAGGGGGGCCGCCTGCGCGGCATTGCAGTCACCACGCGCGAGCGCATCGCCACCGCGCCTGATATGCCCACGCTGCACGAAGCCGGAGTCACCGGCTATGAAGTGCTGCTGTGGCAGGGCATGATCGGCCCGAAGGGTGTCCCCGCAGCCATCGCTGACAAGGCGCATGCCGAACTGGCGCGCGCGTTTCGCAGCAAGGACATGGTGGACCGCTTCGTCGGTGATGGCATTTCGCCCTCTGTTGCCACGCGCGGGCAATTTGCCGAGCGCATCAAGAATGAAACCGAGATGTGGCGCAAGACGGTGCAACAAGCGGGCATCAAGCTCGAATAGGCCGGCGCCGCCCAACGCCTGTCGCCAAACTGAAACCCTGAAGGAAAACGCCCATGCCGCAATCCATTAATGCAACTGCCCTGCAGAGAATTGCCGCAGATTTGCGCGGCTATACCGTAAGCGCTGAGCGCGCGGCGCAAATCGCGCTTGAAGTGGCGCGCGTCAATAACGCCGCGCGTGCGGAAGGCACCCGCAATGACTTTAATGCGCAGCCGTCGGATTTTGCGGTAACCCTTGCGGCGCTGGCCAAAAAATGAAATCCGATCTGCTTAACCTGAGCCTTACAGATGTTGCGCAGGCGATACGCCGCAAGAAAGTGTCGTCGCTTGAAGTCACGCGCGCCTGCCTTGAGCGCGCGCGTGCGGTACAGCCCGCGGTCAATTGCTTTATCGCGATTGAAGAAGACGACGCATTGCGCGCCGCCCGCGCGGCAGATCGTGCCATTCAACGCGGGGCCAGACTCGGCCCGCTGCACGGCGTGCCGCTGGCGCACAAGGACATGTTTTACCGCGCCGGACGCATCACTACCGGCGGCAGCAAAATCCTGCGTGACTATCGGCCCAACGTCACGGCAACCGTGGTGCAGCGCATGGCGGACGCCGGTGCCATCTGGCTGGGCAGTCTCAATATGGCCGAATTCGCCGCCAACCCCACCGGGCATAACGAGCACTGGGGCGATTGCTGCAATCCCTGGAATCCCGCGCACATCACCGGCGGCTCATCCAGCGGCTCGGGTGCGGCAGTTGCCGCTCGCACCTGCTATGGCGCGCTGGGTTCGGACACGGGCGGCTCGATACGCCTACCGGCGGCAGCCAATGGCGTCGTTGGGCTGAAACCGACTTATGGGCGCGTAAGCCGCTACGCGCTGCTGCCGCGCGTGTGGTCGCTGGATACCGTGGGACCGCTCACCCGCACTGTTCGTGATTGTGCACGCCTCACCGCAGTGATAGCCGGCGCCGATCCGCATGATCCCACCGCCAGCACAGTGCCGGCGCCACGCTACGAGAAATTACTGGATGGCCGCATTCGTGGCCTGAAAATCGGCGTGCCACGCCATCACTACCATGATGACATCACCGCCGACGTACGGCGCGCGATGGATGAAAGCCTCGCCGTGCTGCGCGGGCGCGGTGCACGCATCGTCGAAATCGATGTGCCAGACCCGCACCATACCTACCAACTCACCAACGCCATCGGCCAGGTGGAATCCGCAACCATATACGCCAACTGGCTGCGCGAGCGTCCGCAGGACTTTTCGCTGGTGGTACGCACGCGCTCCGAAGCTGGCCTGCTGGTGCCGGCGGTGAGCTATCTTGAAGCGCTCAACGCGCGCGCGCGTATCGCCGCGGAGTTTGTGGACCAGGTCTTCAGCCGCGTTGATGTGCTGCACACGCCGGTGATGACCATGCCCTTGCCCACGCGTGCCGAAACCGCACCTGATGCAACCGGCGATGTGATGGCGATGTTGGCGCGCATCACACGCAACACGCGCCCGATCAATTTTCTGGGGTTGCCGGCACTGGCGGTACCGGCGGGCTTTGCCGATAACGGCCTGCCCGTGGGGTTTCAACTGATCGGCAGGCCGTTTGACGAAGCCACGTTGTTCCGGGCTGGAGACGCCTACCAGGCTGAAACCGACTGGCATATGCGCGCCCCGACAGGCTGCTAGCTGGTAAAGCTGAGTTTGGCTTCCTTCACCACGCGCTTCCACTGTTCGACGTCGCGCCGGATCACCTCCTGAAATATCGCAGGTGCGCCGCCTACTGGCTCGATGCCATCCCGGGCCAAGCGTTCTTTCATGTCACGTGATTCGACAAACTTGTTGAGTTCCATGTTCCAGCGCAGCAGCACATCGGCGCGAAGTCCCTTGGGCCCGATCAGGCCGTAGGTAATGACCGACTGATATCCGCTCACCGCCTCCGACAGAGGCGGCATGCCGGGTAATGACGCCAGGCGGTTTTTGGTGGTGACTGCGACACCGCGCAATCGATTGGCGTTAATGTGCGGCAGCGTCGCCGGCATGCTGCCGAACAGAAAGTCCACTTCCCGTGACAGCAACGCGGTCAGCGCAGGGCCCGTGCCCTTGAACGGAATGTGCGTCGTGCGCACGCCCGCCATCAGATTCATTAGCTCGGTGGACAAATGCGTGATGGCGCCGGTACCGCTGGACGAATAGTTCATCTTGCCTGGATTGGCCCTGGCATGGGCGATGAAATCCTGCACGGTCTTCACCGGCACGGCGGGATGCAAAGCGATGATCATGCCTGAATCACCGATGGCGATGACGGCCTGAATGTCATTGACCTGGTCGTATGTCAGCTTGTAGATCGCCGCATTAGTCCCATAACCCGACACCATCCCGAGGGTGTGGCCATCGGGCGTCGCGCGCGCCATCATCTCCTCGCCCAGGCTGCCGCCCGCGCCGGGGCGATTGTCGACCACCACGGATTGCCCGAGAACATTGCTCATGTGCTGTGCAACAACACGGCCGACAATATCCGTGCCGCCCCCCGGCGCGAATGGCACCAACAGGCGAACGGGCCGATCCGGGTATGCAGACTGCGCCAGCACAACGACTCCCGCGCCATACAGCAGGATCGCAGCTAGCACACGCAACATATTTCGAACCATGCTTGTCCGCATTTCAACCTGTTTGAATATCGATTGTCCGTTCCAACCAGGATCACCCGAGCGGCGTGGCACCAAGGCACGCTTGCCGCAAGGCTTGCCCTACTCCGGACTGATCCACGCCTTGGATAGTCATTTTAAACGCCCTATTTCACCAACCGGCAATCTATCCGCAGCCTTCAGAGCAGTCAATCTCATGAAAATTACATTGTGTTTGGTAAAAAATCTCCTTTCTCGATGACCATTCGAACCCTACATCGGCCC
>VFLF01000424.1 GCA_009885185.1 Nitrosomonadales bacterium
CCTGCCCGGCGATGCGGCCTCGCAGAATCAGAATTCCGCCGGCTGGGTGGGACATGAAAAACTCGCGTGCAAATTCCTCTGGCCGGCGGTGTTCGGCCACCTGGCGCTGGAATACGAAAAGCGCTACGGACTCGACCGCCGCTATTTGAACCGCATCGCCGAGATCAACTATGGCAATGCGAAAAACAATCCGCTGGCGCAGACCCGCCACTGGAAGTTCAACGACAAGAGTTTCACCGATGACGACGAGGCGAACCCGGTGATCGAACCCGGCACCCGCCGCCAGGATTGCGGCCAGATCACCGACGGCGCCTGCGGTCTGGTGCTGGCATCCGCGCGCTTTGCCCAGGCGCATGCGCAAAAGCGCAGCGGCACGCTCGCGGGGCTGCCGCAAATACTCGGCTGGGGGCATCGCACCGCCGGGCTGCCCTACATGGAGAAAATCGAACGCAGCGCGGGCCAACCGTTTATCCTGCCGCACGTGCATGACACCATCACCGACACGTTCCGCCGCGCCGGCATGGCCGACGTGTGGCAACTCGACGGCATCGAAACCCATGATTGCTTTACCACCACCGAGTACATGGCCATCGATCATTTCGGCCTGACGCCGCCGGGCCAAAGCTGGCAGGCGGTGGAGCAAGGCGTGATTGAAATGGGCGGCAAGCTGCCGATCAATCCCTCCGGTGGCCTGATCGGCTGCGGCCACCCCGTCGGCGCCACCGGTGCGCGGTTGTTGTTCGACTCCGCGAAACAAGTCACCGGTCAGGCCGGCGACATGCAGGTGGAGGGCGCGAAAACCTTCGGCACGCTGAACATCGGCGGCAGCACCGCCACCGTGGTGTCGTTTGTGGTGGGCGTGCGCGACTGAGTTACAACAAGTTGGGAATTGGGCGTTGAGGGTCGGGAGCCACACCGCGACACCGGGGTTACGCCTCACCTCTCACGCTTAACGCCTCACACTCACTCCGCTTTCATCCCCGACGCCTTCACCACCACCGCCCAGCGATCAATCTCGCTTTTGATAAATGCCTGAAACTCCTGCGGTGTGTTGCCGATGGGTTCGGCGCCTTCGGCGGTGAGCCGGTCTTTCATGTCCTGCGATTGCAGCGCGCGCGTGAGCACGCCGTGCAGGCGGTTGACGATGGGCATGGGCACGCCCGCGGGCGCCAGCACGCCAAACCAGAGTGTTGCTTCATAGCCCGGCACACCGGCTTCAGCCACCGTCGGCAATTCCGGCAATACCGAAATGCGTTTCGCGCCGGTGACGCCCAGCGCGCGCAGCCGTCCGCTGCGCGCATACGGCAACACGCCGGGCACCGCGCCGAAGGTCATGGTGATCTGCCCCGCCAGCACGTCGATCAGCGCCGGCCCCACGCCCTTGTACGGCACATGCACCATGTTGACCTTGGTGTGCAGCACAAAGAGTTCCGTCGCCAGATGCGCGCCGCTGCCAGCACCCCCGGTGCCGAAGGTCAGTTGCCCGGGCCGCGCGCGTGCGAGCGCAATCAGTTCGGTGACGTTTTTCGTGGGCAGCGAAGGATGCACCGCGAGTATCGTCGGCACCTTGGCAATCAGCGTGATGGGCTGCAAATCGCGCAGCGGGTGGTAACTCAGCTTGCGATACAGCGTGGGGTTCACCGCCATGTTGGCGATGTTGCCGAGCACCAGGTTGTAACCATCGTTGGGCCACTTCGCAGCGATCTCCACGCCCAGCGAGCCGCCGGAACCACCGCGGTTTTCAACCACCACCTGCTGGCCCAGCGCCTCGGTAATTTTAAGCGCGGAGATACGGCCAATCACATCGTTGGCACCGCCTGGCACGAAGGGAATCATCATGCGGATCGGCTTCACTGGATAATCCTGCGCCAGCGCGGGCGTGGCGAAGGCGCACACCAGCAGGGCTTTGACCATGATTCGGGAGTAGATCATAGGTATTTGTTTTAATTGAATTATTTTTACAATTAGCAGTGCAATAAAATGACCATGCGGGTTCTGCACAATGTCTGAACCCGCGTAGGGAGCCGCCGTTCCCATTTACAATGCGGGTCGCGAATTTTCCAGCGCGGCGCGCAGCGTCAGTATAAAGCGTGCGCGCGGGCTGCTGGAGAAATCCTGATTCTGAAAACCAACGGAGCACTTATTAAGATGGCCAAGAAATCCACGGCGGCAAAATCAAACCCGCGCGCAAAAAAATCCGCCGCCAAACCCTCGCCGCAAAGCCCCAACCCCAACCGCGTGTTTCAGGGCGGCATGCCCACCACGCTGGGCATGAAGCTCGTCTCGGTCAGCAAAAAGAAAGTGGTCGCCGAGATGGTGGTGAAAGACCAGCACCGCAACTGGAACGGCCGCGTCAACGGCGGCGCGATCATGTCGCTAGCGGACGCCACGGGCGCTGCCGGCGCAGTGGCCAACATGCCGCCGCATCATCGCGGCGGCACGCTGGAATCGAAAACCAATTTTTTCGCGGCGGGCATGGGGCCGGTGATGCGCGCGGTGGCGATTCCGCTGCACATCGGGCGCACCACGTCGGTATGGCAAACCACCATCACCAACAGCGGCGACGGCAGCCGAGTCGCTATCTGCACGCAGACGCAGATGTGTTTGCCGGCCCGGCAAGTGCCGGTGCAGGAAGACGAATAACCCGCAGGATATTGCTTTGGGGCAGTCGCCGGTCATCCCGCCGGCGGCCACAACCGCGCCGCCAGGTTCGGCGAACCGGGTGCATGCACCAGCTTGCGCACCACGTCGTCCGTCCACTGCTCCATTTTCGGGTTCACCTTTTCGTGCTCGACAAAACTGCCGTCGCGCGCGCGGGTCGAGGTGAACTCGTAAAGAATCATGTGCTTGGCCCAGCCCGACACCGACGCATACTTGCGCACGCGGACACAGCCCGGCAGTTTTTGCATGCACGGCAGACGCCACTGCGCGTACCACGCGGCCAGTTCGTCTTCGTCCTGACCGGCGCCGGCGTTAAAGCTGCCTAGCTGGATGCCGGGCGCGGCCGCTTGATCCGGCGCGTATTTCGCCGCGTCAAACTCCGGGCCGTGGATGCGCGCTTCTTCGGTGGCGATGTTATGACGCTCGCCGATGCGCATCGCGAGCATTTTTTTGTCGTGCTCCGACAGTCGCGCGCGTAGCTGTGCCGGTGTCGGATTGACAAACACATGCGCGTCCGTCGCGCCGAACAGCAGAATATAACGGTCGCCGGCGGGTATCGATGGATCGTTCACATGCCCGAGGCGATTCGGCGCGCCGGTCATTTTGACGTTGGTTTCCGAAGCGTAATGCGCGCCCCACAGATACCCCGGCTGCTTCAGCATGTTCGGGATGTAATGGCCGTGCAGCCACTGCAAATAGTCATCGCGCCCCTGCTCCGGCAGGTTGTACCACGTCATCCAGATGCCACGATCCATGCTCTCCACGGTGTTCTCCATAGGTTGATGTGCGATTCGATTATACGGCTACAATTGCGGCAACGATTCAACCGGAGAGCCACTTGAAACTTTCACTCACTTTGTTTGGCGTCGCCCTGTCTCTCGGCGCACCGCTCGCGCACGCACAAGGTCTTGGCAACATCGGCGGGCGCCCGATCCGCATCATCGTGCCGGTGGCGCCGGGCGGGCCATCGGATACCGCCGTGCGCATCCTCGTGCCGAAGCTCAGCGAAGGACTGAAGCAAACGCTGGTGGTGGATAACCGCCCCAGCAACAATGGCGTGGCCGGCACTGAAATCGCCGCGCGTGCCAACCCTGACGGCCTCACGCTCAACATCGGCAACAGCGGCACGCACGCGATCAACCCCAGCCTCTACAAAAATCTGCCGTATGACCCGGTGCGCGATTTTCTGCCGATCGTGCAGATCGTCACCAGCGGCATGGTGCTGGTGGCCACGCCCAAACTGCCGGTGAACTCGTTCAAGGAGTTTGTCGCGCTCGGTAAAAAAGACCCGGGCAAACTCAATATGGCGGTGGCCGGCGCCACCGGCGAACTCGCGGGCGAGGCGATGATGGCGATGAGCGGCATCCGCATGAACAACGTGCGCTACAAGGGCAGCTCGCCCGCCGAGATCGCAACACTATCCGGCGAATCCGACGCCAGCATGCTGACCCCGCTGGCCAGCATGCAGCACATCGCGTCAGGGCGGTTAAAAGCGATGGGCATTTCCAGCAGCAAGCGCTCGCCGCTGCTGCCCAACGTGCCCACCCTCGCGGAACAGGGTTTAGCCGGATACGACTTTCAGATCTGGCACGGCCTCTTTGCGCCGCTGAAAACACCGGAAGCCGTTACGCAAAAAGTGCATAAGGCCGCGATGCAGGCGCTGGATGCGCCCGAAGTCAAAGAACGCTTTACCAACCTGGGCTTCACCATCATCGGCAACACGCCGCAGGAATTCGCCGGCGTGGTGAAAAGCGAGTTGGCGAAGTTTCGCAAAGTGGTGGCCGACTCGGGCATCAAGATCGAGTGACGCGCGGCGCCACCACTACCCCAGCCACTACCGGTGGCTGAACAAATGCTGGCGAAAGAGGTCTCTGGCCGCTTCTGATTTGACGTGCGGCGCGACGCAGAACAGCGCGTCCGATGCGTGGCCGTCCAATCGGTGGTGCAGATACTCCACACCGGCCAAGCCTGCCAAGCCTACACCCACCGCGAGTAGCAGAAAAATTTTCATGGGTGCTACTATAGCGCGATAAGATCGTCGTCTCAACCACGCTGAAAATAACGCGCAGCTCACACGCAATCCAAACCTAACGGCGACCCGCCTCGTGGCGCATATCAAAAAGCATGGCCTGCACTACGCCTGGATCGTCCTCGGCGCAGCGTGCGTGCTCAACATTGTCAGCCGCGCCGATTCGGCGTCATTTGGTGTATTTATCGACCCGCTGGTCGAATTGTTCGGCTGGAAGCGCGGCGATATTTCATTCGCCTACTCGCTGGCATTTATCGTCGGGCTGCCCGCAGTGATGCTCATGGGCTGGCTGGGCGACCGATACGGCGCGCGCATCCTCATGCTCGGCGCGTCCCTCCTGATAGGCGTAGGCACGGTGCTGCTCGGTACCATCAAGGAGTTGTGGCACTTTTACGTGTTCTACGGCTTGTTCGTCGGCTCGCTGGGGCACGCCGCGTTCAGCGTGCTGCTGCCCGTCATCATGACCCGGTGGTTTTACCGGCACATGGGCATCGCGCTCGGCATTTACTGGGCGTCGCAGGGCTTGGGGCCGGTGATTTTTGCGCCGCTGTTTCGCTGGATGCTGGAAACGCGCGGCTGGGAAAATTCCTTCACGATCATCGGCATCGTGGTAGGCATCATTCTGTTGGTGTTTTCGATGTTCATCCACAACAGCCCCGCCGACAAAGGCCTGACAGCCTATGGCGCAGAGGCCGTGCCCGAAAAACCGCACCCGTCGTCCGCAGCCGCTGCGCCCGCGCGCCTGCGCGACATTCTGCGCGAGCGCACCGTGTGGAAGTTGATGGGCATCCACCACATCGGCTGCGCGGCACACGCGATCATACTCGCGCACGTGGTATCGATGGCCACCTTCAAAGGCATACCGGGGTTGGAAGCCGCCGGCGTGCTCGCCACCATCGCGGGTACCTCGGTGGTCAGCCGCTTTGCGTTTTCGGTGCTGGCTGATCGGCTTGGCGGGCGTACGGTGCTGACCATCTCATTGTTGGGCCAAAGCCTGCCGGTGATTATTTTGTTTTTTGCCACCGAGGCGTGGGCTTTTTATCTGTTCGCGGTGATCTTCGGCCTGTGCTACGGCGGCGAGATGGTGGGCTTTCCGATCATCAACCGCCAGTTGTTCGGCGCAAAGGCGCCGCTCGGGTCTATCTATTCGTTCGAAATGTTCGGCGCCAGCACCGGCATGGCGCTGGGCGGCTGGCTCGGTGGCGGTCTGTTTGATATGACCGGCAGCTACCAGTGGTCGCTGGCTGCATCGCTGCTGATCGGCTTGCTGGGCTTGCCGCTGGCGCTGGCGCTGCCGCGCCACGTCAAAGGCGCTCTGCCGTAAGGCTATCGGCTACGCCGCACGTGTTTCACCACGCGCCGCCGCCGTCCCCACGGCCCGGCGCGCACCACGTACAGATCGCCTCGAGAGTCGCCCCAGATACCATGGCACGAGCGAAAAGACGGGTCGCCCCAATGCGCCAGACGCTCGCCATCGAGTGTCAACACACTCACCATGCCGCTGTTGTGCTCAACGATGTACACGATATCGTCGGCATCCACATAAATCACCGCCGGGCCGATCAGTTGCGTGGGCCACACGTGCAGTAGCTTGCCGGATTGATCGAACACCTGCACGCGGTCGTTCTCACGATCCGCCACCAGCAGGCGTCCGCGCCGGTCGATCCACACCGCGTGCGGCAGCATGAACTGCCCTGGCGCCGTGCCCGGTTCGCCCCACGAAAAAAGATGCGTGCCATCGGCGGCAAATTTATGCACGCGCGCGTTGCCGTAGCCATCAGTGATGAACATCTCGCCCGACGGCGCAACGTCGATGTCGGTGGGCAGATTGAACGGACCGCCGCCGTGCTTGACGGTTTTGTACGCTTCCGACCTGAAATCATCGGGCGCGACGCCAGTGTCCGAGCGAAAGCCCTTGACGCCGATAATGCGCAGCAACCCGCCCGATGGGGTGAACAGCATCATCTGCGCATGATCGCGATCCACCAGCCACAGATTGCCGTCGCGGCTCGCGCGTATGGTGTGCGGAAACGCGAACAGGCCCTTGCCCCAGGACGACAGATAATTGCCGTCACGGTCAAACACGATGACCGGATGCTCCTTGCCGCGATTGAAACAGTAGACGCGATCCTCGGCATCCACCGTCACCGACGCGGCCATCATCTCGCAGCCTTCAGGCGGATGCGCCCAGTCTTCATGCACTTCAAACGTGTGCCGGCCAGTGCCGACGATGGGAAGAACTGCGGACATGATGGTGCCCTACACGACAGGCTTGGCGTACTGCGGCAACGCCGCCAGTGGCAACAACCCGCTCGGCGGCGACGTGCGCGCCACGTTCATCAGCATCGCGATCATCGCGTAGTAGCCCACCACGCCGACCAGATCAACCACGCTTTCTTCGCCGAAGTGTTTGACCGCGCGCGCGTAGGTGGTGTCGGACACACTGCGATTCTTCAGAAGCTCGTTGACGAAGTCATACACGATGGCTTCGTCTTTTTTCATTTTCGCGGGACGGCGGCATTCGGCGAGCGCGTCGATGGTGTCCTGACTCAGGCCGCCCTTTAACGCATGCGGCACATGCACCGCCCACTCGTACTGGCACGACCAGTCGCGCGCCGCCATCAGCCCGGCAAACTCCGCCAGCCGAAACGGCACTTTCACGCCCCAGCGGATATACGCGCCCAGCGCTTGCGTCGGCCCGGTCAAGCCGGGGCTGCGTATCATCGGCACGAACGGTCCGCGCACATCCTTGCGTGGCCCGGCGGAAATATCAGCCGCCACTTTTTTCTGCGCCGCGTTTAATTTTTCGGGCGGTATGCGCGGCAAACGCTCGCGCAAAATGTTGACGCTCATCTGCTTTTTTTGTTTGACGGCGGGAGCGTGTTTTGCAGTGGTCATCGTGATCTTCCTTATCGTGACATTTCTTCAGGTTGTTGGACGCGGCGATGCGTCAGTAGCTTGGGGCGCACGCCCCATGGCATTATTGCGGCTGTATCCCCGCCTCCAGCATGATCTTGCGAAACTTGGGTATTTCCCGCTTCAGGTGCTCGACGAACTGCTCCGGCGTATTCACGATCAGATCGCTGCCGCGATTGGACACAATCTCCTTGATATCAGGCGCGTCAAACACGCGCACGATTTCCCGATGCAGAATGCGTACGATGCGATCCGGCGTCTTGGCCGGCACAAATACGCCGTGCCAGTTGCCTGTCGCTTCGTAGCCTGGAACGCCCTGTTCCGCGATGGTGAGCACGTCCGGCAGCAACGGCGAACGTTTCGGGCTCATGATGCCGAACACTTTCAGCCGCCCGGCTTTGTAATGCCCCGCCACCACGGGTATCGACAGCTGCACCAGCTCCACCTCGCCGGAAATGACTGCCACTTCCGCCGGCGCGCTGCCTTTGTACGGCACGTTATTCAACACGATGCCCGCAGCGGACTTGAAGATTTCCGTGCCTGCCGCGCCGTTGGCGCCCGCAATGCCGATATTTAATCTACCGGGATTCGCTTTCGCATACGCGATCAGTTCTTTCAGATTGCGCGGCGCGAGCTTGATGTTGCCCACCAGCGCCGAGCCGTTGGAAATCAATTGCGACACCGGCGCAAAATCGCGGATCGGATCGTACGGCAAGCTCTTGTAAAGCTCGACATTGATGACATGCGTGCCGAGGTTGCCGATGCCCAGCGTCAAGCCATCCGGTGGCGCCTTGGCCACCAACTCCGTGGCGATAATGCCGTTGACGCTTTGGCGGTTATCCACAACGATGTTCTGCTTGAGATATTCGCCAAGCTTGGGCGCGAGCAGCCGCGCGGCAAAATCCGACGGCCCGCCCGCGGGGGATGGCGCGATCAGGCGCACCGAACGCGCGGGATAGTCCTGCGCCGACGCGACTGGCGTACCGCACGGCGCGCATAACGCACCGGCGAAACACGCCGCGTACCACGGCGCACCGCGACGATTCATCATAACTATTTATTATAAAAAACGTTATGGAACGTAGTTAATTTGCGCGGCAGGGGCCGCGCTGTTCAGTACGCACGGCGGATGCGCGTATTCCTTGCCGCGCCAGGGCGGCGCGCGATCCATGTTGAGCGTTTGCATGAAGGCCACCAGGTCCGCGGATTCACGCGGCGTGAGCCGCAGCGGCTTCAACAGCGCCTCGCCGTCGCTGTGCAGACGATCGACATTCAATTCGGAGTAATGACGCACCACGTCGTTGAGCGACTGCATTTCGCCGCTGTGCATGTACGGCCCGGTGTAACCCACGTTGCGCAGCGACGGCACCTTGAACTCGCCGAAGTTACGATGCTCCGGTTTCAGATGCGCGGTTTTGACGGCGCTGGCGCGCGTGGCGTCGTCGCTGTACGGCCCCAGCAAATTGAACTTGCTGGCGGTCAGAATCTTGATGCCGTCGTGGCGACCGCCATCGACTTTTTTGCCGTCGCCACCGACGAAATGCGACACACCAACATCGTGAAACTCGCCATTGGTGAACATCGGCCCGGTGTGGCAGGTGCTGCAATTGCCCTTGCCGACAAAAATTTTCAGGCCGCGCCTCGCCTCGCGCGAATACAGCGCGGCGGCGGCGTGATCGCCGCGCGCCAGCGCATTGCGAAACTGGTCGAACGGCGTGATGTCGGTGGTCAGCGTTTCCTGAAACGCCGCCATCACCTTGCCCACGCCCACCAGCACCGCTTCGTCGTCCTGCCTGGATGGACTGACGCCGAAGGTTTTTTCGTAGCGGCACGACAGATCGGGGTCTTTACGAATGTACTGCGCCACGTGCGCGGGCGTGGAAGCCAATTCGCGGGCATCCACAATCGGGCGCATGCTCTGCGACCACAGGCTGTCTGCCGCGCCATCCAGCGCAAACCAGCGGTGATGCCGCAGGTTCATCAGCGTCGGCGTGTTGCGGTCCACCAGTGCCTGACCCTTATTGCGCTTGACGCCATCGGTCCAGTTGTATTCGGCGATGTGGCAGGTACCACATGACACTTTTTCATTTACCGAGAGTTTTTCGTCGAAGAACAGGCGCTCGCCCAGATCAATCGCGGATGAATTGCCCGACACGCGGTTGCTGGGATCGGGTGTCCATTGCATCGGCCACGGTCCATGACTCAATACGCGATTGAGCTCCACCTCGGTGAACTCCATCGCCACACCCGGCTCATCAGCACGCGTCAGGCCGACCAGCAGCGACGCACACAAAACCGCGGTCAGCGCACTGGTCAGAAAAAATTTTCGCATTGTCTTCATTGCAACATCACACTGGCCGTCAAGCGTTCGGTCGCGCCACCGGCGCGCACCTCGAAAATATACTCCCAACGGCCGGGCATGTGAAACATCAAACCCTCGGCACGGTATTTCCCGGCGCCGCTGCTCGTGACCTTGGTTTTATAGTTCATACCATGGCGATGTTCGGGCATGTGCGCATCCGCGCGCACGCTTTCGGGCGCGGCAGCGCCGCTCTTGGCGCAGAGTGCGAGTTCCACCACGAAGTGCTGGCCGATCTCCACTTTTTCAGGCTGTGTACGGTAGGCCAGTGCGTAGTGTTTGCCTTCCACCACACGCGGCTTGACGTTTCCGGTTGCGGGCAGGTCAGGGGTGCAGGCCCACGCCGAAGTTACGCCTAACAGACAAAAAAACAGTGTCACTCTCATGGCTTCAACAGGCTCCCAAAAATCGTATCGCCGTTGCGATACGCAATACGTTCGGCCACATCGCGTGGCAAATCCGCCATCCACGCCCGCGACCAGTTGGCGTGCTCCACCACATAATGCCAGCGTTCGGCGGTGTAGGTATCGGTACCGACCATAAAGCGGTCGGGAAACTCCATAAACGCCGCGCGCCAGTCGGCATCCAATTTGCCTCCAGCGGCATGATCATTGCGAAACGCCAGATCGCACCACAGGTTTTTGTGTTTGCGCAGTAGTTCGCGCACCTTTTCGGGCCGTTCAAAACCCGAATGCGCCCACAGCACGCGCGCGTCCGGGTCTTGCTTGAAAATGCGCTCCACTGCATCGACATCCGAATGCGCATGCAGAAACAGTTTGTATTGCATTGCCAGTTGCACCGCCAGCCGCGCCACCGGCGCGTCAGCATCCGCGCCGAACACATGGAACTCACCGATGGCGACATAGCGGTATTTTTTCAGCCGCTCACGCAAATACGTTGCTACGCCTTCATCCTTGAACCAGGTGCTGATGTCAGCGCGCGTGCGATAGGTGCGCAGCGACGGCAAAATCAGATCGGGCGCTTCGGCATACAGTTTTTGATTGCCGTCATCGTTCGAGCTCGACACCAGCGCGCGCTTCACGCCCGCCTTGCGCAGCAACGCAATCGCCTCCTTCGGCGGCATGCGATCCCACGCATCCTGACTGTAATGCACATGCGCGTCGAAGATCGGCAGCACGTCGGCGGCGTGTGCGGGCGCCACCACGAGCAACGTCGCGCACAGCAGGATTTCAAGAAAATATCGCATGGTGAAAGTTTAGCAGGTTGGTGCGCCAGCTCTACTTGACACAATCCATATAAAAAACATAAGTATCTGTTTTTATTAATTTTTTCATAATAGCATGGCATTCACGCCAGCGATGCGGTTTGATACACTCCAAGCGCAGTCACCCCATCCCGCAGACCTCTTTCAACAAAGGACTCGCCATGATTTATGAAGTCAGAACCTATCACGTCAAACCGCGCTCGATGCCCGAAGTCGAAAAACGCTTCGCCGAAAAATACGAGCAGCGTAAAAAATATTCCGAACTTGCCGCCTTCTGGAAAACCGAAGTCGGCCCGCTCAACCAGTTCATGCACGTGTGGGGCTACAAAGATTTGGCCGAGCGCGCCACCATCCGCGCCGCCGCCGTGAAAGACGGCGCATGGCCGCCACCCATCGCCGAATTTCTGGTGAGCCAGCAATCCGAGATCATGATGCAAACGCCGTTCTCGCCCGAACTGAAGCCCAGCAAC
>VFLF01000117.1 GCA_009885185.1 Nitrosomonadales bacterium
CTGCGCCCCCTGCATGGTCTGCGCGTACGATTGTTCAGCCGCCGCGTTGATCTGCGCGGCGGATACCGACATGTGCTGCGTGCGCTCTACACCCACCGCGCCACCGCTGGTGGTTTGCACGGTCTGGCAACCAGCCAGCGTTAACAAGGTCAGCAACGTCAACAGCCATGCTGTCATCATCCGATGATTCATCCATTTCCTCCTTGTGGCGTTCGATCAGTAAACCGGTGATGCCGTATTGTCGCTTATCAGTTCATACGCGCGCCACTCCCCACCCGCCTTATCACTATCGCGGCACATGCCGTAGCGAAACGGCCACGTCGCGCGGCCCGGCGTGAAAAAACGCAGGTCGTGAAACCATACGCAGGTGTGCGGGTTGCCGCTATCAACACGATACAGCGCGGGATAGGCCGCAAACCAGTTAAAAAACGCAAACTTCGGATGCGCCATGACTTCTTTTGCCATGGCGGCATGCGCCGGCGAACCCAAACGCACCGCCTGCAACCACGCCGCGCGATCGAGCGGCAAATAAGGCGCGCCCATGCGCGTCAGAAATCCCGCATCGGGCGCCAGGGGCGGCGGCAAGTCACGACGCGACAGGCTGATCAGACTGTAGTGATAGCGCTCGCCGCTGCCGTCATCAGCCGCGACCATCACCATCCAGTTAAACGGCGATACGGGTCGCGGCAGCGCGCTGACTTTCGCGTTACGCAGGCCCGCAGCGGCGGCATATTGCTCGCCGAAATCAATCGCGCGCTGCTGCATCACGAATTGAAACCCCACATACGCGCACAGCACGCCCATGCCCGCCACCGCCGGCCAGCGTGCATGGCGAGAGTAGCGCCACGCCCAACTCGCCAGCAGCCCAGCGATTATGATGCCGCTAAACCACAGATCGATGATGAAAGTAGTGGACAGTGCCGCGCGCCAATCCGACAGCGGCGCGAACACCATGGTGCCGAACGAGGTAATCCAGTCGCCCGCGATATGCACGCCGATGCCCCACGCAATCACCCCTGCATACGCGCGCCAACCCGGCCCTTCATTTTCCACTTTAGGCCACACTTTGCTACACAGCCACGCCAGCAGCAACGTCCACACCGCCAGCATCACCAGCGAATGCGTGATGCCGCGATGATGATAGAGATACGACAGCGGTGACAACCACGAGGCGACGAAATCAATATCGGGAAACGCTGCCGCCAGCGCGCCGATGGCGATGCGGCGGCGCAGCGGAATAATGTCACCAGCAGGCGCAGGCGCGGTGGCTCGCGCAAGCAGAGCGCCGGAGAGCGCGTGGGTCAGGGTGTCCAAAGGCAGTTCTCAGGATTGAGGATTCAGGATTGAGTAACCCTTCTGCGGACTGCTCAATCCTGAATCCTGAATCCTCAATCCTCAATCCTAAACCGCCACTACTTCCATGTCTGGCTCGATCTGCCGCACCAGATTTTCAATTCCGGTCAGCGTGCCGGACAACGAACTTGGGCAACTGCCGCACGCGCCTTGATAATGCACGCTCAACTTGTTGCCTTCGAGGCCGACCACATGCAGGTCGCCACCGTCATTTTGCAGGTACGGACGTATCTGCTCGTCGAGAATTTCGTTGATTTTGTCGAGCCGCGCGAGATCTTCAGCGCTCATTTTTGATGGATCGAAGTTCGCCGCGGCGTCCTGCATCATTTTCTCGGACTCGGCATCGGCCGCGGGTGCATCGCGTATAGGCACCGCCAGCTTGCGCTTCAGTTCGTTCCAATCCGCCTGCCCGTTTTGCGTGACGGTAATCCAATGATCGACATAAAACACGCTGGTCACGTGCTCGATGTCGAACAGCACGGCGGCCAGATCGTCGTTCTTGGCTTGTTCGGCGCTGTCGTACGAGCGCGTAACGCCCCACGTCAGCGGCTCCTTGAGGATGAACTTCATCGCATTCGGATTCGGCGTGGGTTCGATTTCAGCTATCTTGGGCATGATATTGTAAGTATTGGTTTTTAAACGTTTTTTAATGCTACGTTCCGATGATCGGCGCGTGCATGGGGTCTGCGTCAGCCTCGGTGGATGTGCTCGTGTGTGAATTCAACGCCGCGTGCAGGGTATGCCACGGCAGAATCGCGCACTTCACCCGCGTCGGCAGATCGCGCACACCGGCAAACACGGTGAGCCGGCCCAGGTGATGCGGCTGTGCGGCGGTATCCAGCTTGCCGGTGGCCATGTCGCGAAACTCGTTCACCATCTGCTCGGCATCCTGCCGCGATTTACCTTTAACGATAGTCGTCATCATCGACGCCGACGCCTTGCAGATCGCGCACGATTCACCCTCGAACTGCACCACCTCGATGGTCGCGCCGTTCACCTTGAGCGACAAAAATATATGATCGCCGCACAACGGATTCAGCCCCTCGGATTTGTGCGTGGCATCCGCCAGCGCGCCCCAATTCCGCGGCTTTTTGTTGTGATCGAGAATCACTTCCTGATAAAGATTTCTGCTGTCCGCCATGATTTACTTCCAAACCTTTTTTGCCACAGATTTACACAGATGAACACAGATTTAAATTCAAATACAACGTGCTGGTCGTGGTGTTATCTGCGTAAATCCGTAGAAATCTGTGGCAAATGTTTTCGACCTCATTCGATTAACCAAAAACCTTCTGCACCCGCTGTATCGACGCCACCAGCGCATCGACTTCGGCCATGGTGTTGTAAAACGCGAACGACGCACGGCAGGTTGCCGGTACCTTGAAACGCTGCATCACCGGCTGCGCGCAGTGGTGGCCGGTGCGGATCGCCACCCCGTCTTCGTTGAGCAGCGTGCCTACGTCGTGCGGATGCACGCCTTCGACCGCGAACGACAGCACCGCCGCCTTTTTCTCCGCCGTGCCGATGATACGCAGGCCCGGCAGGCGAGAGACTTCGCGGGTGGCGTAATCGAGCAAATCGGTTTCATGTGACGCGATGCGCGCCATGCCGATTGCGCCGAGATAATCTACCGCCGCGCCCAGCGAGATCGCGGCGGCGATGGGCGGCGTGCCTGCTTCAAACTTGGCGGGGATCGGCGCGTAGGTGGTTTTCTCGAACGTCACCGACAGAATCATGTCGCCGCCGCCCTTGAACGGCTGCATGGCTTCCAGCAGCGCGGCCTTGCCGTAGACCACGCCGATGCCGGTGGGCCCGCACAGCTTGTGCCCGGAGAAAGCATAAAAATCGCAATCCAGCGCCTGCACATCCACGCTCAAATGTGGCGCGGCCTGCGCGCCGTCCACCAGTGTCACCGCGCCGTGTTTGCGCGCGATGGCGATCATGTCCTTCACCGGATTGATGGTGCCCAGTGCGTTCGACACATGCGTGAAGCAGGCAATCCTGGTGCGGCTGTTGAACAATTTTTCATACGCCGCCAGATCGAGCTCGCCGTTGTCGAAGATCGGCACGACGCGAATCTTCGCGCCCTTTTCATCCGCCACCATCTGCCACGGCACGATGTTGGAATGGTGTTCGAGCGTGGTGAGAATAATCTCGTCGCCCGCGTTCAGAAACTTGCGCCCCCAGCCGTGCGCCACGAGATTGATGCTTTCGGTGGTGCCGCTGGTAAAAATCACCTCACGTTCTTCGCGGGCATTGATGAACGCCTGCAACTTGCGGCGCGCGGCTTCGTATTCCGCCGTGGCGGTCTCGGACAGATAATGCACCGCGCGATGAATATTCGCGTGTTGGCTCGATTGATAATGCCGCCAGCGATCCATCACCTGCACCGGCATTTGGCTGGATGCCGCATTATCTAAAAAAATCAAAGGCTTATCGTTAACCTTGAGTTCCAGTATCGGAAAATCCTTGCGGATGTTCGCAACGTCAAACGCCGCCATTTTCAATGGGTGCATTCATCACACCCCCGCCTGTGTTTGCGCCATGACGATGCTTTCCAGCCGATCCACCAGCGATTTCACCGGGATGCGATCGACGATCTCCGCGCCAAACGCATAAGTCAGCAGATTGCGCGCGGCCACGTCGTGCAAGCCGCGGCTTTTCAGATAAAACAGTTGTTCGGCATCCAGTTGCCCGACGGTGGCGCCATGCGCGCACTTCACGTCGTCGGCGAAAATTTCCAACTGCGGCTTGGTATCGACCCGCGCCGTGCCGGACAACAGCAGATTGCGGCTTTGCTGCGCGGAGTTCGTCAACTGCGCGCCCTTGCGCACCAATACCTTGCCGTTGAACACCGCATGTGCCGCGCCGCCGACGATGGTTTTGTGCAACTGCGTGCAGCGGCCGTTCGGCTGCACATGATCCATCGTGGTGTGCGTATCGGCGCATTGCTGGCCGGAGATCAGCGCCAGGCCGTCAATCACCGCTTCGGCACCCTCGCCCTGATGCAGCACATCGAGGTTGTAACGTGACAAGCGCGCGCCAAACGCAATCGATTGCGAAATATACGCAGCATCTTTCGCCAGCGACACCGCGCACGAGGCGATATGCACCGCCGCGGCACTCTCGCGCTGCAAGCGCACATGATGCAAACGCGCGTTGGGCGCGATGGCGATTTCGGTCACTGCATTGGTGAAATAGGCCTCACTCGTGGCCGCGACGTAATCCTCAATCACCGTGCCTTGCGCGCCGCTCTCCACCACAATCAAACAACGCGGGCAACTGCCCGCGTCTTTTTGCGCGGCGACAAATAAGAGATGTAGCGGCGCGTCGAGCACGGCATTTTTCGCCAGATGAATCACCGCGCCATCGCGCAGCCACGCGGTGTTGAGCGCAGTGAATACCTGCTTGTCGAAGCCCGCGTGGGCTGCCAGATGCGGCTCGATCAGCGCGGGGTTGGTTTTCAAGGCTTCCGCCAGCGTCATCACCGTGACGCCTGCGGGCAAGGCGCTGCCGCCCGATAGCGACGGCGCATACACGCCATCCACAAAGGTCAGCCGTATCGCGGCCTCAGGCACAATAAAGGGAGCAACCTCAACCGCCGCCGCGGCCACAGACGGCGCAACGTGCAAACGATTCAACGGCGCTAAATCCGTAAAGCGCCACTCCTCGTCGCGCGTGGTGGGCACGCTCAACGCATTGGCGCGTTCCAGCGCGGCAGCGCGGCGCGTATTCAGCCACGAAGCCGCGCTCGCGGGCAACGCGCGCCCGCCCGCGACCAGCGCCTCCACAAAGGGATGAGAAACGGCTGTGCTCATGCCGCGGCCTTGGCGCTTGCGCTACCGTCGAGCAGCCAGTCATAACCGCGCGCCTCCAGCTCTAGTGCCAGCGCCTTGTCACCGGTCTTGATGATGCGCCCGCCCTCCATTACATGCACATAATCCGGCGTGATGTAGTTAAGCAGGCGCTGATAGTGGGTGACCAGCACACACGCGTTGTCGGCGGTCAGCAGCTTGTTCACGCCGCCCGCGACGATACGCAGCGCGTCGATGTCGAGGCCCGAATCGGTTTCATCCAGTATCGAAACGCGCGGTTCGAGGATCGCCATTTGCAGGATTTCATTACGCTTTTTCTCGCCACCCGAGAACCCGTCATTCACACTGCGGTCGAGAAACTCCGGGCTCATTTCCAGCAGCTTCATTTTCTCGCGCACATAGTCGTCGAATTCCAGCGGGTCAAGTTCGTCCTTGCCGCGCGCGCCCTGCACCGTGTTGTAAGCGAGGCGCAGGAACGAACTGTTCGACACGCCAGGGATTTCCACCGGATACTGAAAGCCGAGGAATAAGCCCGCGCGCGCGCGATCTTCAGCCGCCAGCGCGAATAAATCCTTGCCCTCGAACAACACCGTGCCGCCGGTCACTTCATAGGCCGGGTGCCCCGCCAGCACTTTGGCCAGCGTGCTTTTGCCGGAACCGTTCGGCCCCATGATGGCATGCACTTCACCCGCGCGCACTGTGAGATTGATGCCCTTCAAAATCGTCACGCCCGCAACCGTCGCGGTGAGGCCATTAATATCGAGTAATATTTTTGCTTCAGGATTTATCATTTTTTACCAATTAAATTCAAAAACTTTTTTGCGCTTTTCTAACCCACGCTACCTTCAAGCTTAAGACCGAGGAGTTTGGTCGCTTCGACCGCGAACTCCATCGGCAATTGCTGAAACACTTCCTTGCAGAAGCCATTGATAATCATCGATACCGCTTCTTCGGCGGCTATGCCGCGCTGCTGAAAATAGAACAACTGGTCTTCGCCGATCTTGGACGTGGTGGCTTCGTGCTCCACCTTGCCCGACGGGTTACGCACGTCGATATACGGAAACGTATTCGCGCCGCATTTATCACCGATCAGCATCGAATCGCATTGCGAATAGTTGCGCGCACCGGCGGCGGTGGGTGCAATACGCACCAGCCCGCGATAGCTGTTATTCGACTGCCCCGCCGAAATGCCTTTGCTGATGATGGTGCTGCGAGTGTTTTTGCCGATGTGGATCATCTTGGTGCCGGTGTCGGCCTGCTGCATATGATTGGTCAGCGCCACCGAATAAAACTCGCCCACCGAGTTGTCTCCACGCAGCACGCACGACGGGTACTTCCAGGTAATCGCCGAACCGGTTTCCACCTGCGTCCACGAAATGCGCGAGTTGACGCCTTTGCACAGGCCGCGCTTGGTGACAAAGTTGTAGATGCCGCCCACGCCTTTTTCGTCGCCCGCGTACCAGTTCTGCACGGTCGAATATTTGATGTCGGCGTTGTCCATCGCCACCAGTTCCACCACAGCGGCGTGCAGCTGGTTGGTGTCAAATTTTGGCGCGGTGCAGCCTTCGAGGTAGGACACCGAGGCGCC
>VFLF01000659.1 GCA_009885185.1 Nitrosomonadales bacterium
CCTTTGTAGGGCACGTGCAGAAAATCCACTTTGGCCAGCACCTTCAGCATTTCGCAGCCGAGGTGGTTGGACGTGCCGGGGCCGGGTGAGGCGCAATTCAGTTGCCCGGGACGCGCACGCGCCAGCGCCATCAGCTCACTTACGTTAGTCGCAGGCAGCCCCGGATGGCTCACCAGCATCTGCGGGCTGATCACCACCAGTGACACCGGGGCGAAGTCGCGCGCGGAATCGTACGGCGCCTTGGTGAGCATCGGCGTAATGACGAGGCCCGCCGAGGTGGACATCAGCAGCGTGTACCCATCGGGCGCGGCACGCGCGGTCAACTCGTGGCCGATCATGCCACTGGCGCCGGCGCGGTTATCCACCACGATCTGGTAGCCCCACGCGTCGGTGAGGCGCTGCGCCACCATGCGCGCCACCATGTCGGTGGCGCTGCCCGCGAGATTCGGCACGATCATGCGCACCGGGCGGGTGGGATAGCTGGGATTGGCCTTCAGTTGTGCCAGCGCACTGCCCGACAGCAGGGCAGCGGCGGCAATGCCGGCACAAAAAACAGTTCGACGCATGATGGGCCTCCGTGAAAACACCGTGAATGCAATGTAGCGCCCGCTTTCGGCCTGGTCAACCACACCGCGCAGCCGGGTTGTACAATTGGCGATGAATTTTCACTATCAACCATCAAGGAATCCCCATGCGCATCAACCGTGTCAAAAAGCTCTGGCGTGAAGGCAAACCAGCGGTCGGCGGCTGGCTGTCGATCCCTCACTGCGTGCAGGCCGAGGTGATGGCCCATACCGGCCTCGACTGGCTGTGCGTCGATATGCAGCACGGCTGCATTGATTACTCGGACGTGGTGCCGATGCTGACCGCGATTTCCACTACCAACGTGATGCCCTTTGTGCGCGTGCCGTGGAACGATCCGGCGATGATCATGAAAGTGCTGGACGCGGGCGCCTATGGCGTGATCGTGCCGATGGTGAGCAACCGCAAAGAGGCCGAACAAGCCGTCGCCGCCTGCCGCTATCCGCCGGTGGGCATACGCAGCAACGGACCGAATCGCGTGATGCAATACGCCGGGCCGGATTATCAGAAGCATGCAAACGATGAAATCGTCTGCGCGGTGATGATCGAGACCGCCGAAGGCATCGAAAAAATGGACGAAATCATTTCCACGCCGGGCGTGGACGCCGCCTACATCGGGCCGACCGATCTGGCGCTGGCCTTGGGATTGCCGCCGGTGATGGACAACGATGAACCCAAGCACATCGCCACCGTCAACCGCATCCTCGAAACCTGCAAGCGCCACAAAAAAATAGCCGGCATGCACACCAGCAGTTCGAAATTCACGCAGCGTTATCTGGATCAGGGATTTCAGATGGTGATGCTCGGCACCGACCGCGTGGCCATGTCGAATTACATGAAAGCTGAGGCCGGTCGCCTGACCGGCTGGACGCCGCTCAATCCGCTCGCGCCGCCGGACAAGGGCGGTTATTGATATTGATGTGGCACGTCAACGCGCGGCCGCCTTGCCGCGCTTGGCGGCGACCGCGAACACCTCCCGCGCCGCGGCCTGGCACACCGCGATCGTCGCGGGATGCCGAATACGGCGCTCGGTGGTAATTGCGTAAAGTTCCTCTTTCACGGCGTCGATGCGCCCTACCACCGCCACGCCGTACTGCTCGCACACGTAATGGGCAATCGCGGTGGGCGCCGCGAACAGGCCCGCGCCACTTTGTCCAAATGCCTTCATGAGCGCGCCATCATCAAATTCCCCCACTACCCGCGGCGCAACGCCCGAGCACTCGAACCACCGTTCCAGCGCCGGACGGATGGCAGCGCCTTCACCTGGCAAAAGAAAGGGTGCCCTGTCGAGGCACCTCGGGAAATCGCCTTTAAACGATTTCATCAGCGCGCGCGTGCCGAATACCGTGAGATCGCTTGTGCCGAGCAGATGGTTGTACGCCTTCACCCTGACATCAGCGGGCATCTGACGATCAGCGATCACCATGTCCAGCCGGTGTACTGACAGTTCCGATAACAGCGACACCAGGCGGCCCTCGCGGCAAATCAAGCGCATCGGCTCCTCAAGGTGCAGCAACGGCTCGATGACGTGGTAGACAATCGACTTGGGAACCGAATCGGAAATGCCTATGCGGTACGGCAGGGCGTTCGCCGTTCTGGTGTCGCGCAGCGCCTCGATCAATTCATCGCCGAGACTGAAGATTTCTTCGGCATAGCCCAGGATACGACGACCCGCGTCCGTCAGTTCGATACCTCGTCCCGCCCGGCGAAACAGTTCGGCGCCGAGCGATTCCTGTAATTCAGTCAACTGTCCGCTAATCGACTGCGGCGTGACGTGCAATTGCTCGCTGGCGCGAATGATGCTGCCCGCCTTGGCCACCGTCCAGAAGTAACGAAGATGCTTGTAATTCAATGACGCCATGAATCAACTCATCGAAAAATTGGATTAATAGGTTAATTATATTCGATTTGTTAGATGTCTTCGACTTTCCTACACTGCGGCCCTGTTCGCATTGCAACCAGCTCAACCGGAGGCACGTCATGCCATTCGACATACGCGGCGACCGCGCCGCTCGCGCCAGGAAACAGTCTTTTCGCGGAGAAAACTTATCGTGAATGCCCCGCAGAAAGCGGTTCTTCTGATCGGCACGCTGGCACTGCTGTTCATGCTGCTTTTCATGGACGGCATGGACTATGACGGTATCGGAGCGGTGGCGGCTGGCGGCGTGATCATGGTCGCGGCAGGCATTTACATGCTGCGCAACACCGATCCATGACCTCATCGAAATCAACAATCCATTCTCATCCAGAAAGCCCTTGTTCGACGGGAGCTGCAAATGCAGTCACTCACAACCATGGAAGAACTGCGTAGCCATATCGTCACGCTGGCGTTTCATCGCAATCAAACGAAACCCGATTAAGGAGACTCATCATGCAAATCGGCATTCAGACCAGAGGTTTTGTACTTATCCCTTCATTGCGCACCTATTGCGAGCGAAGGATGCGCTTTGCCCTGGGTTCATCCAGCGGCAAGGTGCGTAGCGTGCTCATACGTCTGACCGACGAGAACGGGCCGAAGGGCGGTATCGATAAACGCTGCTCGATTCGGGTGTTGCTGCACGAAGTGCCCGCCGTGGTCGTTGTGCAGGACGAAACCGATGTTTACGTCGCGATCGACCGCGCCGCGGATCGGGTTGCACGCAGCGTTTCCCGGCGATTGGATCGCACTTGGACCGCTCGCCGCCTGCTGCCACGACTACGGAGTGACAGTGCTGAATTCGAAACAAACACGCATTGATTGAGCCATCAATAGCGGTGACAGGTAGCCGCCGGGGGACCTTCGCCGGAAGGCGAGTCAGGTTGTCGGCTATCGGATGGCCGCACTTCAAAGCACGAAACAAATAAGCAGGGAGAAAACAATGGAATCCATAGGAACATGGTATTGGTATACAGGATTTGCGATTTTTGTGATCGTGGCAATCGCCGTCGATCTGCTGGTGCTCGAATCCAAGGGGGCAAAAAAGGTTTCGTTCAAGGAAGCGCTGAACTGGTCGATCGTATGGATCGTGCTGTCGTTTGTCTTCAATGCGCTGCTGTGGTGGTATCTCGACGACAAACTGGGCCGTGACGTCGCCAACCTCAAGGCCACCGAGTTCTTTACCGGCTATCTGATCGAAAAATCCCTTGCCGTAGACAACATCTTCGTGTTCCTGATGCTGTTCACTTTTTTTGGTGTTCAGCCGCAATATCAGCGCAAGGCGCTGATTCTGGGCGTCATTCTTGCGATCATATTGCGCGCCATCATGATCCTGATCGGCGCTTGGCTGATTGCCAAGTTCCACTGGATACTCTATGTGTTCGGCGCGATCCTGCTGATTACCGGCGTGAAAATGCTGCTGATGGCGGAAGCCGAGCCGGACATGGACAAGAATCCGATTTTGCGATTCATGCGGCGCCATATTCCCATCACCAACGAGTACCACGGCGAGAAATTTTCGATCATCAGGGACGGCAAACGCTGGTTCACGCCGCTGTTCGTGGTGATGGTCATGATAGGCATCACGGACGTGATCTTTGCGGTCGACAGTATTCCGGCGATTTTTGCGATTACGCTCGATCCGTTCATCGTCCTCACCTCCAACGTGTTCGCGATTCTGGGGCTGCGCGCCATGTATTTCATGCTGGCAGATCTGGCGGATCGCTTTCACCTGCTCAAGTACGGATTGGCCTTCATTCTGGTATTTATTGGCATCAAGATGCTGTTGCTGGATGTTTACAAAATACCCATCGGCTTTGCACTGTCGGTGGTGGGTATCGTGCTGGTGATCTCGGTCGTTGGCAGCCTTTGGGTGACACGCC
>VFLF01000235.1 GCA_009885185.1 Nitrosomonadales bacterium
TCCGATTTTAATGACCACCGGCGCGATGGTGCTGGGCGCAATTCCCCTTGCGCTCGCGGCAGGCGCAGGGGCGGAAGCGCGCCGGCCCATCGGCTGGGTGATCGTGGGCGGGCTGGTGTTTGGTACGATACTGACGCTTTATGTGATTCCGGCGGCGTATACGCTGCTGACCGGGCGGTATCGCCGCTCGCAGGACGATCCCGGCACGCAGGCTGCCACAGTGGCGGCCAAGAGCTAGAACGACGTTCTTACGGCAAGCCTGCTTCGCCGTCCTTGCGCGTTGCCATGAAAATCGCGGCGAACAAATCCTTGGGCACGATGGGTTTGGTGAGATAGGCGTTCATGCCGATTTCCATGCACGACTTCATGTCCGTGGCCAGCGCATTGGCGGTCAACGCGATGATCGGCAGTTGCGCCGCCGACCGTTTTTCGCGGATGATCCTGGTGGCTTCCTTGCCGTCCATCACGGGCATGTCCAGATCCATTAGAACGGCATCGAATTTTTTCTGATCGCGCAAGATCGCATCCACCGCTTCTTGGCCGTTCTGGGCGATCTCAACGGTCACGCTCTGCTTCTGGAGCAAGGTTCCCGCCACCACCTGATTGAGCTTGTTGTCCTCGACCAGCAGCACCGACAGACCAGTGAGATCGATGCTGCGTTCATCCGCGTGGCCTCCGGCCTCCTCTTTTCCGGCAGGCAGTCCGAACGGCACCTCCACCCAGAAGCGGCTGCCTTTGCCGGCCTCGCTTTCCACGCCGATGATGCCGCCCATGCCGGTGGCGAGGTGCTGGCAGATGGCAAGACCCAAGCCCAGCGTGCTGGCAGTGGGCGCCGCAGTGGGGCCGCGGGTGGGCGCGCCGAGCAACTCGGCCTGTCGTTCCTCCGAAAGCCCTGGGCCGGTGTCGATCACGGCGATTTTCGCGGTGACGCGATCGGCCGTGCGCGAGATGGCTCGCACGTCCAGCGTGACGGAACCGTGATCGGTGTACTTGATGGCGTTGCTGACGAAGTTATTGAGTATTTGCGCCACGCGCACCGGATCGCCCGTGACCCGCGCGGGAAAGCCGGGATCGACCAGCACCTGGAACATCATGCCTTTTTCCAGTGCCATGGAACTGAAGATGCCCTGCACGTTTTCGGTGATATCGCGCATGCGAAACGGCGTCTTTTCGAGTATCAGGTGTCCCGACTCGATCTTGGAGAAATCGAGCACGCTGCTCACCGTGCCCATCAGCGAATGCGCGGCGGCCAATATCTTGATCAGATAGTTCTGCGTCGACATCGGCGGATTGTCGCGCAGCGCGATGTTGGCGAGGCCGACAATGCTGTGCAGGGGTGTGCGCACCTCGTGGCTGACGTTGGCGAGGAACGCGCTTTTCGCCTGCGTCGCGGCCTCTGCCGCCTCCTTGGTGCGCGTCAGTTCGTCGCGGGTCGTGTGATAGTCGGCGGCCTCCGAGGCGAGCGCGGCATTGTGGGTGTTGATGTGGTTGAGTTCCTGCCGCGCTTGCCGCAACTCAGCATCATTGCGAAAGGCCAGCGTGAGCGCATTGCCCAGTACCACGTGATAGACGCGCGCCACGATCAGCAACAAGATCATCACGGCGAGCAGGGCGGCGGCGATCAACGGCGCGGCGGGGCCGCCGGCGATGAGGATCATCAGCGCGGACAGGCCCAGCGTCAGCGCGCAGTAAGCGGCATACACATGCCACAAAGCCGCCAGTGTGGGCAGCGCCGCCGCGGCCATGCCGGTGAGTGCCACGGCAACCGCGATGCGCAGGTTGAGTTGCGTGGACAACAGGCATAGCAGCCCAGCAAACCCCCAGGCGGCGCCTGAAAATGCCGCGCATGCCACGGCGCGCTGGTGCCAGCTTCTGATTTGGTCGGCACCGGGTTCCGCACGGCGCAAGCTGTTACTCAGCAAAAACCACGACGCAACCGCGGCCATGGTGATGGTGAACCAGCCGCCCGCCCATGCCGGGCCCGGACTATGCCACGCCAGCGCGGCGATGGCCGCCGCGCCGATGAACGCCGCTGCCGCGCCGGCAATATCCAGTCGGAGAACGGTATAAACGCGTTCGGCAAAGACCAGCGTATCCACGGTGGGTACGCTTTTTCTTGTTATTGTCGCCGCTGCTGCCATAGTGTTGATGTTATTGATGTGCCGTCAATTTCCGCGCCGAGTGGACGAACGATTGTATGCCCAACAATGCCGGGATGCCAGCATTAGCATTGCACTGCTGGGCCGCGTATTTACACGTCCTGCGGACTCGCGACTTCCGCGGAGCTGTGCTTCGCGATGTCACGCACGGGTTTGGCGCCGCTGATGCTGCGGCCTGTTGGTGCCCACGTACATATGGCCGCGCCCGGCGCCCAGATGGTTTTGTATTCGCCCGGCACAAAAAACTCCACGAACGCCATTTCTTCATCACCTTCGCTGCGCAGGTAGTGGCGCTCGCGGTCGCCGTAATAAATCAGATCGCCCTTGCGCACGGGTATCGGCGACTCGTTGGCCCAGGCGGTGCCCTTGCCCTTCAGTACATACATGAAATGTTCCGCGCCTTCATGGTGATGGTTCGATGCTTGTGTCCCTGGCGGGTAAATAATCATCTCGCCCTTGATCGCCTTGGTGCCGAACAATTTGGGCGTGGCGACATAGATGCGCTTGCGCGCGTCGTGTTCGGAGTCGAGCATCGGCTCGCGCGTCCAATCCACTATCTTGAATGGCGGCGGTGATTGCGTGAATGCGGCGTCAAAACGCGCGGCATTCGGCACGGTGGCATGAATCAGCGTAACGCCCGATGAATTCGCGGGTGCCGCCAGTAAGCCGTTAAAGCCCGGCGGCAGAAAAACGATGTGCGCCGGCGTGAGTGATTTTTTCGCATCGCCATGCGCGAGCGTCGCGTTGCCTTCAAGTATCTGCACCCAAGCAAGATCGGTCGCGGCAATGGTGAGCACGTGTGTGCCGCCGGCGTCGATGGTGAGCCGGTCAAGCAGCACTTTCCCGTCTTGGGTATGCTGTGCGGTCAGCAAGCACTGGCGTTTGACTTTTTGCGCCACGCTTTCGGCGGCGACGGTGCTTTCATTGAGGGTGAGAGCCACGCGAATTTCTCCTGTATTGATCCTTTGGGCCGCCACTGTAGCGGTGTGCTCTGTGCAATGCAAATGGTTGTGCTACAGTATTCATCAATCGATGTTGCGATGTAAGTATCTGTTTTTTTAAATAAATGTCATGAGCGATACGCGTGTTATTCCTGTCGTTCCCGCCGTTGGCGCCCTGGTCGAAGGCATTGATCTGGCGCACTTGGCCGACGCGCAATTCGCGCAGGTGCATGCCGCGCTGATGGCGCATCAGGTGATTTTCTTTCGCGAGCAAACGCTCGGCAAAGAAAATCTACTCGCGTTTGCGCGGCGCTGGGGCGTACCGCAGGCGGCCACGGAGTCATCGTTCGGCAAACTGGAGGGCTATCCGGAAATCGATGTGCTGGATTACGATGCCGCGCGCCCGCCGTACGTAACCAAAGAAATGTGGCACACCGATTTCACCGGGCGCGAAAAGCCGACGATGGGCTCGGTGCTGTATGCGCTGGAAGTGCCGGAATCCGGCGGCGATACGATCTGGGTGAGCCTTGCCGCCGCGTACGACGCTCTGTCGGCGCGCATGAAAAACTATCTCGCGGGCCTGCGCGCCGAGCATCGCACCATCAAGGCATTCGGCGACGATATCCGCAGTCAGTTATGGAAAGACGACGCGAGCAAGCAACGCTTCGAGCAGATCAAGCAGCTTCAGCCAGTGGATCATCCGGTGGTGCGCACGCATCCGGTGAACGGTCGCAAAGCATTGTTTGTGAACGAGGGCTACACCACCCGATTGCTCGGCGTCGAGCGCAAGGAAGGCGACGCGGTTTTGAATTATCTGTTCGATCATCTGCGCACGCCGGAATTTCAGATACGCCATCATTGGAAAAAAGGCGATCTGGTGGTGTGGGACAATCGCATCACGCAGCACTATGCCGTGGCGGACTATCAGGCGCGGCGGTTGATGTATCGCATCACGATCACCGGCGACAAACCTGTATGATGGGGTCCGTAGGAATACATGGAGGAAATATGTTTAAAAACAAATACTTGCATAAACTCGCGCTAACGGGCGCGTTTGCGCTGCTGTCCGGAATGGCCGCCGCCGCGGAAACCTATCCCGCGCGCCCGATACGCGTGATCGTGCCGCTGCCGCCGGGTACCGCGACAGACTTTATCTCGCGCACCCTGAGCATTCCGCTCTCTGAGCTCTACAAACAACAGATCGTCGTGGACAACCGCCCCGGCGCGGGCGGCCTGATCGGCAGCGGCATCGCGGCGAAAGCCACGCCGGATGGTTACACGCTGGTGATGGTGGCGCCGCCGCACACCATGGCGACATTGCTTAATCCGAATCCGCCCTATCACCCGGTGAAGGATTTCACCCCGGTAGCCGGTATCGCGCTGGTGCCCAATCTGCTGGTGGTGTCGCCCAACCTGCCGGTCAAAACCGTGATGGAGTTGGCGACGCTGCTGCGTAACAGTCCCGGCAAATATAATTTTGCCTCGGTAGGCGTCGGCTCGCTGGCGCACATCGGCGGCGAAATTTTCAACCGCGCCGCTAACACCAAGCAAGTGCATGTGCCGTTCAAGTTTTTGGGCGATGCGTTCACCGAAACCATGGCGGATCGCGTGCATTACTTTTTGTTCACCGTGCCTTCCGCATCGCCCATCGTGCGCGAGGGGCGGCTGCGCGCGCTGGCGGTGAGCGGCTCCAAGCGCTCGTCGGCGTGGCCGAATCTGCCTACTGTGGCGGAAGCCGGTTTGCCCGAAGCCACCTCCGACGGCTGGTTCGGCTTGATGGGGCCGCTGGGCGTGCCCAGAAACGTGGTGGCCAAGCTGGAGAAAGATATCTCAACGCTGCTGCGCGAACCCAGAATCCGCGATGCGCTGGCCAAAGGCGGGGCGGAAGTGCCGAACGATACGTCTACCGCGGCGTTCGCGAAATTGATGCAGGTGGAGTACGAACGCTACACGCGGCTGGTAACAGAAGCGGGGCTCAAGGCCCAGTGACCCTTTTTACCCTGTCGCGCACGATGGCGCTGATGCTCGGCGCTACCATCTCGCTGGCGACCATCCCGGTGGCGGCGCTCGCGCAAGCGTGGCCGGCCAAGACGATACGCATGATCGTGCCGTTTCCGGCCGGCGGCGGGGTGGACTACGTCGGGCGCATCGTCGGCAAGGGGGTGTCCGATCGCCTGGGCCAGCAACTGGTAGTGGACAACCGCGCGGGCGCGAGCGCCATCATCGGCATGGAACTCTTGAAAAATTCGCCGCCGGATGGCTACACCATTGCCGCCACTTCGGCTGGCCCGCTGGCGATCAACCCGCACATTTTCAAAAAGCTGCCCTACGACAGCCTGCGTGACTACACCGCCATCGGCAACATGGCGACCTTTCCGTATCTGTTGGTGATGCACCCGTCGCTGCCGGTGAAAAGCGTCAAGGAATTCATCGCGCTCGCCAGAGCGCGGCCCGGCGAGATCGCCTATGCCTCGCCCGGCACGGGCAACGGACAACACCTCGCCACTGCGCTTTTCGCGTCGATGGCAAAGCTCGACCTGCTGCATATTCCCTACAAGGGCAACGCGCCAGCAGTGGTGTCCCTCGTCTCCGGCGAAACACAGCTTACCTTCAGCAGCATCCCCGGCATGCTGCCCCATGTGCGGGCCGGACGCGTGAAGGCGTTGGGCGTCGGCATGGCGCAGCGCGTGGCGTCGCTGCCGGAATTTCCCACCATCGCCGAAAGCGGTCTGCCCGGGTTCGAAGCCTCCGGCTGGGTCGGCATGATCGGGCCGACGAACCTGCCGCGCGACATCGTGAACGCGCTCAACAAAGCCATCGTCGATACGCTAAGGCAGCAAGACACGCTGCAGCGCATGCTCGCCGACGGCGCCTTGCCGGCGCCGGCCACACCCGATGAATTCACCGCCTACTTGAAGTCGGAGTTGGTGAAGTGGGGGCAGGTGGTGAAACTGGCGAATATCAAGCCGGAGTGACGGCTACGGTTCCTGTGGGTCTTACGCCCGCCAAGGCTCCATGCACTCGGAATGGATGCCGAATTTCAGAATCGCGCTGCTCACCGTCGCCGCAGGCACCACTTCCTGATCCGCCAGCGCTTTTAACGCTGCCACCGTAATGTGCGCGCGATCCACTTCAAAAAATCGCCGCAGGTTTTCGCGCGTATCGCTGCGGCCAAAGCCGTCGGTGCCTAACACGGTGTAAGGGCGATCCACCCACGCGCGTATCGGCTCGGCGAAGTTACGCACGTAGTCGGTAGCGGCGATGACGGGGCCCGCATGATCGCGCAGGCATCGTTCGATCCAACTCACGCGCGCCTCGGCTTCAGGGTGCAGCCGGTTCCAGCGTTCGCACGCCGTGCCGTCGCGCGCGAGTTCGGTGAAGCTGGTGACGCTCCATACGTCGGCGGCGATTTGGTATTCGCTTTCGAGGATGTCGGCGGCGGCCAGCACCTCGCGCAGGATGGTGCCGCAGCCCATTAACTGCACGCGGTTTTTTTGTTTGCCGCCGGTTTTCAATAAATACAGCCCGCGCAGAATGCCTTGTTCCGCACCGGCAGGCATCGCCGGCATACGGTAATTCTCATTGGTGACGGTGAGGTAATAGAACACGTCTTCCTGTTTGTCGAGCATGCGGCGCAGACCGTCCTGAATGATGACCGTGAGTTCGTAGCCGTAGGTGGGATCATACGACACGCAATTCGGAAATGTCGCGGCGGTGACGTGGCTGGAGCCGTCCTGATGCTGCAAGCCTTCGCCGGACAAGGTAGTGCGCCCGGACGTTGCGCCGATCAAAAAACCGCGCGCGCGGCTGTCGCCGGCGGCCCAGATTAAATCGGCAACGCGCTGAAAGCCGAAGATGGAATAGAAAATATAAAACGGCACCATGGTCACGCCGTGCGCGCTGTAGGCGGTGGCGGCGGCGATCCATGACGACATGGCGCCGGCTTCGGTGATGCCTTCTTCGATGATCTGCCCGTTTTTAGCTTCTTTGTAATATAAGAGTTCGTCGCGGTCTTCGGGTTCGTACATTTGCCCGGTGGAGGAATAAATCGCGAACTGGCGGAACAGCGTTTGCATGCCGAAGGTGCGGGCTTCGTCAGCGACGATGGGCACGATGTGCTTGCCGA
>VFLF01000835.1 GCA_009885185.1 Nitrosomonadales bacterium
GATGCGCGCAAGTTCGGCATGAAGCAAGTGGAAATCGACAAGGCCGATACGGTATGGAATCTGACCAAGCGCTTTGGTTTTCACTTTCTGTCGCTGGTGGCAATCATCGCCTTCATGCTGTGTGGCTTTTCGCCGCTGGCATCGGTGTTCTACGCGACGCTGGTGGCTTTTGCGGTGAGCTTTTTGCATCCGACCTGCGCGCTGATACCGTATGAGGTGTTCACGCGCAAGGCGCCGCTGGTCAAGGGGTTGTGGAATTCGGGCCTGCGCAAGGCCATGGAAGGCGGCTCGATCGGCGTGCTTAACGTGGCGGCCACCTGCGCGGCGGCGGGGCTGATTGTCGGCGTGGTGACGCTCACCGGGCTGGGACTGAAATTCAGCTCCATCGTGTTGGCCTATGCCGACTCGTGGAGTCAGGGCATCGTCAATGGGCTGGCGCTGCTGGGCGTGACGCCCACGCCCGCGCTGTTGCACGACGTGAAGCTGCTGCTGACGGCGGTATTCACCGCGCTGATCGTGTGGATCATCGGCCTCGCGGTGCCGGTCACCGCGAGCTACATCATCTGCGCGGTGATTGCCGCGCCCGCGCTGATTGCCCTGGACGTGCCGGCGTTCGCCGCGCACATGTTCATCTTTTATTACGCGGTGTTGTCGGAAGTGTCCCCGCCGACGGCGCTGTCGCCCTTCGCGGCGGCGGCGATTACCGGCGGCGACCCATATAAGACGACATTGCAATCGTGGAAATACACCATGCCGGCGTTTCTGGTGCCGTTCATGTTCGTGCTCGATCCGGCGGGGCTGGGCTTGTTGCTGATGGGGTCGTTCAAGGCGCTGGCCAAGGCATCGGTGTTCGATATCGCGCTGGTCAGCATTACCGCGATGGCGGGCATCGCGGCGCTCGCGGCGGGGGTGCAGGGCTGGATGTTCAGAAAAACCAATTCACCCGAACGCTGGTTGCTGATCGTCGCCGGCCTCGCTCTGGTGTATCCTAAAGCGATGTTCGATGTCATCGGAGTAACCTTGTTTGCTGCGGCGATTGTTTCGCAGATCATGCGTGGGCGGGTGTTACGTGAGGCAGACTGACCGCGCGCCGTTACCACTATGGCTGCGGTTGGGGCTGCCGGTGGCGCTGATTATCGCGTTGAGCATCGGCTTTATCAGCTTTCTGAATTACTTCAACTACCAGAAGACCTACCGGCAATTGAATGTTTCGCGCGTGATGGTCATCGGCGGCGACCTGCGACAGGCCGTTGAAGCAGGATTGAATTTCGGCCTCGCGCCCAAGAACAACACCCAGCTTGACGCGGCGCTCTCCGTGGCGAAGGACAGCACTGACGCGCTCGATTTTGTAGTGCTGACTGACGAAGCAGGGCAATATATTGCGGGGGCCGGCAATGCGCCGTCATCGCATGATTGGCGGGCGCGTATTTCCAGCATCGGAAAAGATACGTTCTGGCAGGGCGAAGATCAGAACGCCTATCAGGTGGGGTTGCCGTATCGCAACAGCTTCGGCATCACGGTTGGCGCCGTCGTGTTGGGATATAACAAGAGCGCAATCGACCGCGCCACCGCTTCGATGCGGCTGACGCTGCTGTGGGATTGGCTCGCAGCAACCGCCCTGTTTAGTTTGGCGGCGTTGTTCGGCGTATGGTTGCTGACGCGGCGGCTTGAATCCGAATTGACTCAGGTGAATGCCGCGCTTGACCAGAAGCCCGGCCAGCCCGCGGCGCAATTGCACCTTCCGTTGCTCGGTACGGAGGTTGAGCAAGGGATACCGCTGCTGGTGCAGCGAAGCCGCGAAGCCGAGCAAGCGGTTGCCGCTGCCGCCACGGCGTCCCGGCCGTGAAGAAACTCCAACGCGCGCTGATTGCTCTCGCGGCCAGCGCGCTGATCCTTGGCGCGCTGTTCGTGTCGATCTCCGCCGGACGGCATATGGCGGACAGTCTTACCGTGCAGCGGGCCGAGGTCGACCGGCAGATAGGACGGTCAAATATAGCGGTTATTCAGAAAGCACTGGCCCACGGCGTTCCTTTCGATCAACTGGTGGATGCCGGACGCTTCCTCGACAGTGTCAAGCAGGGCCACGCGAGCATGCAATACCTGATCGTTTCGGATATGCAGGGGCGGGTGCTCTATCGTTCAGATTTGGCCAATATCAAGGATGTGCCGCAACTGGAGCGATCGATAGCGGCGTGGAGCAAGGCCGATGCGTCGGCGCCCGTTGGGAAGTACACCAATATTGCGTTTCCGATTGCCTTTCAGGGAAAGGCGATGGGCTTGCTGCATGTCGGCCAGCCGGCCAGCATGCTTGCCGAATTGCTGTGGGATATTGCCTATGACGTGATGACGGTGTTGATCGTGGCGAGTATTGTGGCATTCGGCTTGATGCGGCTGCTGCTGGCCTTGTCCGTATCCATTCCGCAGCGGGCGTTGCACGAGATACTGGGTGACATTGCGGCGCGGGATTTTCGGCGCTATCTGCCGCGTGATATTTTTGGCGGCATCGGCGCGATCAACCGCCGTATCAATGGCATCGTGGCCGGGCTGAACGCCGGTGCCGAGCGTACGCGCGGCGCCGCAAAGCCCTTGCCGGAGGGGTATCTTTTCCACGGCCAAGGCGAATACAACACGGTGAAGGTAAGCGCGATAGACCACATTCAGTGGCCGTTCTTCCTGCTGATTTTCGCGGATTCCTTGTCGTTGTCTTTTTTTCCGTTCTTCGTGGGGCAGTTCTACGATGCGACATCGAGCGTGCCGAAAGAGATTGTCGTCGGTCTGCCCATTTCACTTTTCATGCTGGTGTGGGCTATCGCCATGCCGTGGGCCGGCGTGTGGTGCGACCGGGTGGGTTACCGGCGGGCGTTTGCGATGGGCGCGGGCATTACCACCGTGGGTTTGGTGCTGACGGCCTACGCGGCAAGCATCGTCGAAATCATGTTGTGGCGTTCACTCACCGCGGTCGGATACGGCATCGTATTTGTCACGGCGCAGGCGTACATTTCCGCCAACACCCCGGTGGCGGAACGCACGCGCGGCATGGCGCTGTTCCTGACCAGCTTTTTTGCCGGCTCGTTGTCCGGCGCAGCCATCGGTGGCATATTGGTTGACAGGCTGGGTTACGTGCTGACCTTCCTTTTGTCCGCGGTGTTGAGTGCGGCGGCGGTGTTGTTTGTGATGCGCTTTGTGCGGCGTGATTCGCAGGACGCCCGTATCGAGAAAAAGTTGCGGGCGATGGATTTCGGGCAACTTCTCGGTCACAGACGCTTCGCCACGATTACCTTTCTGGCGGCTGTGCCCGCCAAGATCGTACTGACGGGGTTCTTGTACTATTCCGTTCCGCTTTATCTCAACAAGCTTGGAAATGATCAATCCGAAACCGGGCGAACCATGATGGCCTACGGCCTGGCGATTATCCTGTTGTCGCCATCGATCGCTGGTTTGGCGGACCGGTTTGGCCATCGGCAATGGTTCGTGGTGGTGGGGGGCTATGCAGGCGCGGCAGGCGTGGCGATTCTGTGTTTCTTCGACGGCGCGGTCGCTGCCGCGCTGGCGGTTACCGCGATTGGCATCGCGCATGCAATTGGCGTCCCGCCACAGCTTGCGCTGGTTAGCGATTCCTGCAAGGCGGTGGTGGACACAGTGGGTCAAGCGACATCCGCCGGCATTTTTCGCTTCATGGAGCGGCTGGGTAATGTGCTGGGGCCAATACTTTTCGGCTTGCTGATTGCGCGTTATGGCTTTAAGGATGCTTTCGGCGGCATTGCCATGCTGCTTTTTGCACTGACCACCGCATTTGCCTTGCTGTTGCCGTGGTTCGACCGCGGCAGGGCGCGGGGCGCGCACGAAGGCGGCGTTTAGCCCATCATGCGCCGCTTTTTCCTGCTTCTAATTCTGTGCTGCGGATTGCCCGGCGCCGCGTTGGCCGCGGAGAGCCGTTACACCGTGCTGATGCTGTTGTTTCGCGGCGTGACCGAGGCTGAAAAGGGCTTCATGGAATATCTGAAGCCGCGTCTGCCCGTTGACTTCGTGATCCGCGATGCCGGCGGAGACCGGGCTAAAATCCGGGAGTTCGTGGAAGAAGCCAAACAAATGCGCCCGCACCTGATCTATGCGTTTGGCACCACGGTCGCTCTCGATACCGTAGGCGCGGCGGGAAAGATCGATCCGAAACGGCACATCGCGGATATTCCGGTGATATTCAATATTGTTGCCGATCCCGTGGGCGCGGGTTTGGCGCGGGGCTTCGTGGCCACGGGGCGCAATCTCACGGGCGTCTCGCATCTGGTGCCGATGCAGATGCAACTCAAGACCATGCAACGATTGAAGAAGGTGCAGCGGCTCGGCGTCATCTACAATCCGCACGAAGCCAACGCCGTGCTGTCAGCGCGCGAATTGCGGCAATACGAGGGAGAATTCGGTTATAAGCTGATCGAAGCGCCGCTGGACACGTTAGCCGGACAGAAAGTGGATGTCCGAGACGTTGAAACGGCCATGTTCAACCTGCTGGCCGCGCGCCCGGACTTTATTTACCTGCCCTCGGATTCTTCTCTGATTCAGCAGGCGACCGCTATCGTAAATGCGGCCACGGCGGCCAAGGTGCCGGTGATATCCGCCACAGAAGCGCCCATACGCAAGCAAGGCGCCTACGTGGGCATGGTGAGCTCCTATTACAATGCCGGCGCGTATGCGGGATACAAAGCCGAGCAGATATTGAGCGGCAAGCAGGCCGTGGGCAGCATCCCGGTTGACACGCTACAGCGGTTCACGCTGCTGGTGAATATGAACACCGGAGGTAAGCTGGGATTGTATCCGCCGCTGGATCTGATTCCAATCGCGGAATTATTGCGCTGATTTTCATCGGCGCGGCAACTGCTGATACGAAGACGTATGCTCGAATCCCACCACGCGAAAATCGCCGCACCCTTCGCGGTGCTCGGCATACGTACCGTCGGCGAGTTGTTGACGGACATTGAATATCTGCCACGTGGCGCGGCGACATTGGCGCCATTGAACAAACTGGCCGAGCGCGCATGCCGACAGATTGAGCGTTACATTGATGACCCACACTACCGTTTTAACCTGCCGTTCGACTATCGAGGCACCGATTTTCAGTGCCGGGTGTGGCGCGAGATATCTAAAATTTATTCAGGGAAAACAATTACTTACAAAGACATTGCCCAGCGTCTGCGCAGCGCGCCGCGCCCGGTGGGCGGGGCGTGTGGGCGTAACCGCCTGCCGCTGCTGATTCCGTGTCATCGCGTGCTGGCGTCGCACGGCATCGGCGGTTTCATGCATGCGCGCAGCGGCGATCCGATTGCGATAAAAAAATGGTTGCTGGCGCATGAAGGTGTCCGTTTCTAATCCATTGCCGCTGATCGACGAGTTCTGCGACGCGCTGTGGCTGGAGGACGGCCTCTCGCGTAACACGCTCGACGCCTATCGTCGCGATCTTGCGCAGTTTGCGCTGTGGCTTAACGAACAGCACGACAAGGAATTACTCGCCGCCGATCACGCCGATCTGCAGGGCTATCTTGCGCGCCAGTTCCAGAAAAAAATCCGCGCTTCCAGCGCGGCGCGGTTGCTGTCGAGCATGAAGCGTTTCTATCGCTGGTTGCAGCGGCAGAATCGCACCGCGGTCGATCCGACGCTCAATATCGACACGCCCAAGCTGCCGCGCAGTCTGCCGAAAATCCTGACCGAAGCGGATGTCGAAAAGCTGCTCAACGCACCCGATGTCAACTCGCCGCGCGGCGAGCGCGACAGGGCGATGTTCGAGATACTTTACGCCAGCGGCCTGCGCGTGTCGGAACTGGTGACGTTAAAGCTGCCGCAGGTGAGTCAGGACATGGGCGTGGTGCGCGTGCTCGGCAAAGGCTCGAAGGAGCGGCTGGTGCCGCTGGGTGAGGAAGCGCTGGCGTCGGTGCGGCTCTATCTCGTGGTTGCGCGTCCGGCGCTTCTGGCGGGCAA
>VFLF01000120.1 GCA_009885185.1 Nitrosomonadales bacterium
ATGTTTGTTTTGACATGACTGCTCCTCTTTGAATGCCAGCGTCTTGTCACCACGCGCCGGCAAGCCGCATCATGCCACAGTGCCATGGGCCTCGCGGCAAGACGCGCCCGCCGCCGAACGGCGGCTCCCCCGCTTCGGCACTATGCAGTATTATCATCGCACAATCCGCGCGCGTCCCGTTTCAACCAGCTGTTTCAACCCTGGAAATGCCCCCACGATGAATGCCCCCGACAGTCACCGGCTCGCACACAACGTTACGCGTCTGGCGCACATGGAGATGCCCGGCGCCGGGCAAGTTTATGTCGAAGGCGCTTATGCGTACCTGGGTCATCTCACCAATGCCAAAAAACTCGGCACATCGATTCTGGACATCAGCGACCCGCGCAAGCCGCGCGTCGTGTCACGGATTTTTCTCGATGACCCGAACTCGCACAGCCACAAGGCGCGCGTGGTGGGTGACATCCTGATCGTCAACAGCGAGCAGAACGGCACGCCGCTCGGGCGCAAGGGCGAGCAACTCGCCTCCGCGCGCACGGCGATGCAGCAGGCGCTGGGCCGCCAGCCCACGCATGCCGAGCTCGCGCAGCGGTTCTCGCTGAAGGAATCCGACATTCCGATGCTCGAGGCCGCCGAGCGCAATCCCTACGATCAGGGCGGCTTTCGTATTTACGATATCAAGGATAAAACCAGGCCAAAATTGCTATCGTTCACCAAGACCGGCGGCAAGGGCGTGCATCGTTTCGACATGGATGCGAACTACGCCTACATCTCGACCGAGATGCCCGGCTATCTCGGCGCGATGCTGATGATTTACGACATCCGCAATCCACTCAAGCCCGAGGAGGTGTCGCGCTGGTGGCTGCCCGGCCAGCACACCGCCGGCGGCGAAATACCGTCGTGGCCGGGGCGGCGCTTTCGCCTGCACCACGCGTTGCGCGTGGGCAATCTGATGTGGGCCGGTTGCTGGATGGGCGGCGCGCACGTGATCGACGTATCCGACATACGCCATCCGAAAACCGTCGGCTCCTACAACTACCATCCGCCGTTCGTCGAGCCCACGCACACGTTTCGTGAAATGCCGGAACGCATCGGCGGCAAGCGAATTGCCGTGGCCATAGACGAGGAAGACCATGTTCACGGCGCCGAAGAAACCGCCAAGCGCCGCGGGCGTCCGCACGCCTGCCTGTGGGTGTTCGACGCAACCGATCTGGCCAATATCAAACCGCTGTCGGTCTATTCGGCGAGCGAACTCGATTCACCCTGGGCGCGCGCGACACCCGGCCGCTTCGGCGCGCATCAGTATTTCGAGCGCATGAAAAGCGGCACCTTGGTGTATTGCACCTGGTTCGCGGGCGGTTTGCGCATTGTCGATCTCGCCGATCCCTCCACGCCGGAAGAAGTCGGTTATTTCATCCCGGAACCCGCCCGCGGCCGGGCCGGGCCGATGACCAATGACGTGGACGTGGATGATCGCGGCGTGATTTACGTGGTGGATCGCGGCCCGCAATTCGACATTCTGGAGTTCAAACGCGGATGAAACTTTTGCCATTCGCGCGTTTCATCGTCGCGTTCGTCGCGGTATTCACATGTACCGCGGCCTATACCGCGGACTGGCAACCGGCCAAGCCGATAGAAATCATTGTCGGCACGCCGCCCGGCGGCCCGCTGGATGAAACCGCGCGGCTGATCCAGACCTTGCTCGAAAAACGGAATATCGGCGTGCCGGCGACCGTCGTCAACAAACCCGGCGGCGGTCACGCGATCGCGATGACGTATCTCAACCAGCGCGGCGATGGGCACGCGATTTCGATGGCGCTGACCAACCTGCTCACCAATCGCATTATCGGCAGCCACCCGCTGACGTTCGGCGACATCACGCCGCTGGCGCGCATGAGCAGCGAATATATCGGCTTGTCGGTCAAAGCCGATTCCCCGCTCAGGGACGGCAAGGCGCTGATCGCGCAACTGCGCCCGAACCCGGAGTCGCTGACGTTCGCCATCACCAATCGCGCCAGCGGCAACCACATCGCCGCCGCCACGGTACTCAAGGCCGCGGGCGTCGATTTGAAGCGCGTGAAATTCGTGTCGTTC
>VFLF01000501.1 GCA_009885185.1 Nitrosomonadales bacterium
ATCGGCCCGCTCAAGCTGCGCAATCGCGTGGTGATGGCGCCGATGGGCACCAACTACAGCACCACCGACGGGCTTTCCACCGAACGGGATCGCGCGTATTACGCCGAGCGCGCGCGCGGCGGCGTGGGCATGATCATGACCGAGGCGATGGTGGTGACCGAGTTCGCGCGGCCGCATCACAACTCGCTGTGCGTGTATCACGACCGTTTTATTCCGGGGTTGGCAAGTCTTGTGGATGCGATCCACGCGCACGGCGCGCTGGTGTGCGCGCAGTTGAATCATCGCGGCGCGCTGCTGCGCCGCCACGTGCTCAACATCGAGCCGGTGGGACCGTCGGCGTGGAAAAACCCCAACACCGGTGACGACGTGCGTCCGCTGGCGGTAGCGGAGATTGTTGAAATTCAAAAGCAGTTTGTCGCGTCATCGCGGCGCTTGTATCAAGCGGGCTACGATGGGGTTGAAATTCACGCGGGTAACGGATATTTGTTTCAGCAGTTTTTTACCCCGCGTTTGAATCACCGCACCGATCAATACGGCGGTTCGTTCGACAACCGCGCGCGCTTTTTGTTTGAAACGCTGGATCGCGTGAAGCAAGCGCTGCCGGATTTTCCGTTGATCGTGCGGCTGTCAGCAACCGAGTTCACCGAGGGCGGCTACAGCGAAGCCGATATCATCGGATTATCAAAATGTCTTGAAAAACAAGGGGTTGCGGCGCTTGATCTATCGGGCGGCAGCAATGAGAGCCCGCAGTTGTCGAAATACTGCATCCAGCCGCCGTCGTTCGCGCGCGGTTGCCTGGGGCCGTACGCAAAGCCGATCAAGGCCTCAGTGACGATCCCCGTGTTGGTGGCGGGGCGCGTGGTCGCGCCCGAAGACGCAGAAAAATTACTCGCCGACGGCTGCGCGGATTTTATCTCCGTGGGCCGCGCGTTGTATGCCGATCCGCACTGGTGCGCCAAGGCGTTTGGCGAAGTAAAAGCGCCGATCCGCAAATGCATCGCCTGCAACGTGTGCTTCGAGCGGCTGACGCTGGAAAAAGATGTCGCCTGCGTGCATAACCCGGTGATCGGCACCGAGTTCGAAGCGCTGGAACACGCCGAGCCGCAGTTGTTTCCGGCACTAAAAACCAAAACACCCAGGCGCGTGCTGGTGATCGGCGCGGGCGTCACCGGCCTCGAAGCGGCGCGCGCGGCGGCGGCACGCGGGCATCACGTCGAAGTGTGGGAAAAAGCCGCGCAGGTCGGCGGGCAAATGCCGCTGGCGATGGCCGCCCCGGACAAAATGGAAGTCGAGCCGATACTGGGCTACCGGCAGGCGATGCTGCGCGAATTGAAAGTGACCATACGCACCTCGATGAACGTCACCACTGAGGCGATCCGCGCCTACGCGCCTGAGCTTGTAATCGTCGCCACCGGCGTTGCGCCGCGCGCGCATCCGTTTGACGTGTCGCAGCTTGCCGACACGGTGCGTGTGATGCACGCTTGGGACGTGCTGCGCGACCCATTGCTGCTGGCACTGTCCAAACGCGTCACCATCATCGGCGGCGGCATGGTCGGCGCGGAAGCCGCGGATCTATTAAGCGTGCAAGGCAAGCAATGCACCATCGTCGAAATGCTGGGTACGATAGCCGCCGGTATGGCGCGCAATAACCGCATGGAACTGGTCGAGCGACTCGCCGCTCGCGGCACGCAAATGCTCACACGCGTGAAAGTCGAACGCGCGGTGGGAACCACGCTAACGCTACGCGCCGATGATGGGAAAACGCAGGATATCGACGTAGGCGACGCACTGATCTTCGCCACCGGCCCCGCGCCGGTGCGCGATGTCGTGCCGTTGCTGGAAGAAGCCGGCGTGGATTACGAACTCGCGGGCGATTGTTATCGTCCTGGTGATTTTTTAAGCTGTTTGCGCGATGGCTGGCTGGCGGCGCTGAGTGTGGATCATCGGTTTCGTGGCAGTAACCGTAGGATGGGTGGAGCGTAGCGCAACCCATCACAAACACCGGCTCATCACCTTGCGTTGTGATGGGTTTCACCCATCCTACGGGATTAAAATAGTGGCCAAGTTGCTAAACCCGTCTTGATTTAATGCGAGGAATCCCATGACACTGCCCAACTACGAAATTTACGCCATCAAATACGCTTGGCGCGATGCCAAGCGTACCAACCACTTTGTCGGCGGCGATCCGCACGATGCGTCGATGCCCATGGATTACTTCGTGTGGCTGGTGCGCAATGCCGAGCGCACGATTGTGATCGACACCGGTTTCACCAAATCGATGGCGGAGCAACGCAAGCGCATCTTCCTGCGCTCGCCCGCCGATGGCTTGGCGCTGATGGGCTGCAAGGCTGCCGACGTCAAAGACGTGGTGATCACCCATCTGCACTACGATCACGTCGGCACGTTTCAGGATTTCCCCGCCGCGCAGTTTCATTTGCAGGATGCCGAAATGGCCTACGCCACCGGTCGCCACATGCGCCACAAGCAGTTTAACCACGGCTACGAAGTCGATGAAGTCATCGGCATGGTGCGGCTGGTGTACAAGGATCGCGTTACGTTCCACAAGGGCGACGCCGAACTCGCGCCCGGCATCAGCCTGCATCACATCGGCGGGCACACGGCAGGCCTGCAATGCGTCCGCGTGCATACCGCGCGCGGCTGGGTGGTGGTGGCCTCCGACACCAGTCACTACTACGAACATTTCGAGAAAGGCCGCGTGTTCACCACCACCTTTCATCTGGGCGACACGCTGGATGGTTACGCGCGGCTGCGGCAGCTCGCCGATTCGGATAAACACATCGTGCCGGGACATGATCCGCTGGTGATGCAGCGCTATCCGGCTGCTTCGGCAGAGTTGAAAGATATCGCCGTGCGCCTGGATGCGGTTCCCAATTACTGATTTTTTGAGATATTACCCATGAGCAGTGCCAAACCCCCGTTACTCGAACACGCCACGCGCGACCTCGCGCGTTTTGCCTCCAACATTCAATTCAGTGATTTGCCCAATGAAGTGATCGAACGCATCAAGCTGTCGGTGCTCGATCACATCGGCTGCGCGTTGTATGGCGCGACGCTGCCGTGGACGCAAAAAGTCGCCGCGCTGGCGATGGCCGAAGGCGCCAAGCCGGTGGCGTCTATTTTCGGCTTGGGCAAAAAAACCTCGGTGTCGCTGGCCGCGCTGGTGAATGGCACCTCGGGCCACGCTTTTGAACTCGACGACATCCATAAAGAATCGATTGTTCATATCGGCTCGCTGGCGCCGCCGGTGGCGTTGGGTTTCGCGGAAAGCGCGGGGGGCGCATCGGGCCGCGATGCAATTACTGCGATGGTCGCGGGCTACGAAATCGGCGCGCGCGTGGGCAACGCAGCGACCATGGGTTTGTTTTTTCGCGGCTTTCATCCGCAGGGTACCTCGGGCGTATTCGCCGCTGCTGCCGCTGCTGCGCGTATGCTGAATCTCAACGCGGGGCAATTCCAGCACGCGCTCGGCATGTCCGGCTCGCAGGCGGGCGGGCTGATGGCGGCGCAGGAAGGCGCAATGGTCAAGCGTTTTCACTCTGGGCGCGCGGCGCAAAGCGGCGTGTATGCGGCGCTGCTGGCGAAGGACGGCTTTACCGGCATTCCCGATGTGCTGGAGGCCGCGTACGGCGGCTATCTCGCGGTGTATTCGGATACGCCGAATGCGGCGCGGCTGACCGACGGCTTGGGTAAGGAATGGGAAACACTCAACGTCGGTTACAAGCCGCACGCCAGCGTGACCAGCATCCATACCGCGCTCGACGGGTTGACCGAAATCATGCGCGAGAATAATCTCAAGGCCGGCGACATCGCCAAACTGGAAACCGGGTTAAGCCCGATGACGCATGTGCATTGCGCGTGGGAATACAAGGCGCAGGGCGTCACCGCGGCGCAGATGAATTTGTTTTACGGTCTGGCGGTGACGGCGTTGGACGGCATGGCGTTTACCGAGCAATACAAGGAGTCACGGCTGCGTGACCCGGCGATATTCGATTTTATTTCGCGCGTCAGCGCGTGTGTCGATCCCGAAATTGAGAAAATGGGGCCGCCGTTCCGTCACGCGGCGCGCGTGCAAGTCACCGCGAAGGATGGCCGCGTGATTGAGAAGTTTTTGCATCACAGGCGCGGCAGTCCGGAGAACCCGTTGAAGCCCGAAGACATCGAATACAAATTCCGTCACGTGGTGGGCGGCTGTCTGTCGAAAGCCGATATCGACAAGGCGGTTAAGCTCGTGGCGGGGCTGGATAAGGCCGATAGCACCAATGAATTGACGGCACTGATCGCGGCGCCGGTTGCCGTGAATTGAAACGCCTGATACGCATCACGTTACGCAAAATTCTCCTCTCTGTCATTCCCGCGCAGGCGGGAATCCATGCGATGTGCCATATGGCACTGTGTTATGGATTCCCGCCTGCGCGGGAATGACAGGAGTGGTGTTGAATCAAGTCAAATCTGTATATACCAGCACTGAAACCAAGGAATGTATTTATGACCACTCAAACCCACGCCCAAAAATTAGCACAACGTTTCGCCAAACTCAGCTACAACGACATTGCCCCCGCCTCGCGCCACGCGGTCAAACGCCTGCTGCTCGATTACCTCGGCGTCGCGCTCGCCGGCAGCCAGAGCGAAAGCGGTGTCATCGCGCGACGTTTTGCACGCGAGCAAGGCGGCAAGATAGGCGCGCAATTGATCGGCGATAAAGCCAAGTCGTCGATGGCGACCACCGCGTTTGCAAACGCGATTTCATCGCACAGCATTGAGCTCGACGACATCGACGTGCTGGCGCTGTTTCACTTCAGTCCGCCGGTGTATTCGTCGGCGCTGGCGGTGGCGGATGCCACGCACGCGACTGGCAAGCAACTTATTGCCGCGCTTGCTGCAGGCTGCGAGATGATGGAGCGCGCCAGCCGCGCGGCGAACAACTCGCTGCGCAATCGTAGCTTTCACACCACGCCCACCTGCGGCGTGTTCGGCGCGACCATCGCGGCGGCGAAGCTGCTGAAACTCAATCCGGCGAAAATCACCAACGCGCTGGGCATGGCGGGCGCGCAGGCTTCCGGGCTGATGGAGATGTACGGCCCATCGATGCAAAAGCGGTTTAATCCGGGGCCGACGGCGCGCAACGGTGTTACTGCCGCGCTGATGGCGCAACTGGGGTTTACCGGCGCGGACACCATCTTTGAAGGCGAGCGCGGCTTCCTCAAGGCGTTCACTGATAAAAATTTCCCTCAAGCATTGGTGAAAGACATCAACAAGCCGTATGAATTGTTGATCGAGTTCAAACCGTACTCGTGCGCGCGTCCGATACACAACGCGATTGACTGCGCGTTGGATGTGCGCCAGCAGGCAGGCTTTGATGTGAATCAGGTCAAGTCGATAGCCTTCACGCGTCATCCCGATTGGGCGTTGTATCACCAGAACAAAGCGCCGCGCACCTATCACGAGGCGCAGGTGTCGCTGCCGTTTTCGGTGGCGGTGGCGTTGCTCGAAGGGCAGGCGCTGTTGAAGCAATACAGCGACAAAAACATTCGCAACGCCAAGGTAAAGCAACTGAGCAGCATCACCAGCATCGCGGTGGATGCCAAGCTGCCGCGCGGCGTGTCGTGCAAGATGGTGGCGACACTGAAGGATGGGCGCACATTCACCTCGCAGGTGGATTACCCGAAAGGCTCGATTCAAAACCCGATGAACGATCAGGAGCTGATGGATAAATTTGCGCGCCTTGCCATACCGGTGATCGGCGCTGACCGCGCGGCGGCGCTGGCGATTGCGGTGATGAATATCGAGAAATGCAGTGATGTATCGGCGTTAATGAAGCTCACGATCAAGAAATAAATATTCAATAAAAACAAATACTTATGATAAAAGCACCTATAGCCGCTGCAGTTGGCGTATGGCTCTCGCTTGCGGGTATTGCGTCGGTGCAGGCGCAGACGCCGACATACCCCACGCGCCCCATCCGCGTGATCGTGCCCTTCGCTCCCGGCGGCCCCACTGACATCATCGGTCGTGTGATGGCGGCCAAGCTCACCGAAGCGCTGGGCCAGCAAGTGGTGATCGACAATCGTGGTGGCGCGGGCGGTAACATCGGCATGGCGATGGCGGCGCGCGCGGCGAACGACGGGTACACGTTTTTGCTGGTGAGTTCGAGCTTGATGGTGAACCCTAGCCTCTACAGCAAGCCGGGCTTCGATCCGATCAAGGATTTTATTCCGATCACCTGCGTGGCCGCGTCGTCGAACATCATCTCCGCACATGCGTCGCAGCCGTTCAAAAACGCGAAGGAACTGGTGGCCGCGGTGAAGGCAAGCCCCGGAAAATTCAACTACGCCTCGCCGGGCGCGGGCACCACGCCGCATTTGTCAGGCGAGCTGATGCGTTTGTCGCTCGGCATCGACATTGCGCACATTCCGTACACCGGCGCGGGCCCGGTGGTGCAGGCGGTGCTGGCCAATCAGGTGACCACCGGCATCACGGCGGTGCCACCAGTCGCGCCGCACATCAAGGCGGGTTCAGTGCGCGGCATCGCGGTGTTGGCGCCCAAGCGTTCGGCGAATATTCCCGATGTGCCGACCGCGATTGAGTCGGGTGTGGCCGGCATCGACTCCGACACCAAGCAGGGCTTCCTCGCACCAGCAGGCACGCCAAAAGAAATCGTCGAGCGCATGCATCGCGAGGTGGTGAAGCTGATGCAACTG